>JAUWLO010000243.1 GCA_030613605.1 Gammaproteobacteria bacterium
ATCGTCCGGGCCTTCGTCTCTGTGTATAAACATTGGGTCGCCATCCGGAATCAAATGGGCAAGAAACGTTTCCAGATCCTGACGTACAGCCGGGTCTGCATTCTCACACAACATCAATGATGCGCTGGTATGAGACAAAAAAACGTGGCACAAACCAATATCAACACCACTGGCTGCCACTAACCGCTGTACGTCTTCAGTCACATTATAACTGCCACGTCCATGGGTGGTTACATTAAAGTTATCCTGAAAAATCATAGCCACCCTTACTCCGGACTAATATCTGACCAAACCGCATATTCATTCCCGTTGGGATCACTAAAATGAAATCGACGACCCCCAGGAAAAGAAAATATGGGTTTTATAATAGAACCGCCCGCGCCTTCGATTTTTAATACCGTTTTCTCCAGATCCCCGCTGTAAAAAACAATAAGCGCACCACCGTTTACAGTAGATGCGGCTAATTCGGATTGGTAAAACCCACCATTAAGACCTTCATTTGAAAAGGCAGTGTATTCAGGCCCGTAATCAACAAACGACCATCCAAAAGCATCTCCAAAAAATGTTTTGACGGCTTCTATATCCTTTGCTGGAAATTCAACGTAATTGATTTTCTCATGTTCGTTCATGACAGGTCACCTCTGTGTAAAACGGTCTCGCACATGACTCACCGCAATCTCATGGATAGTGGAAATATGGAGTGATTGTCTGGGACAATCCTTGCCCTTGCAAGCCATAGGCAAAGCCACCGTCACCCACTCATGGGATTCACAAAACAAGAACGTTAGATCCCCATAGACGGGAAGGGAGGGGTCCCCGTATGGAACGGGGCCGGGGAAGACCACCCATGTACGTCAGTCGCTCCGCACATCCCTGTGCTCCACGGCATAAGCCCATCCGTGGGCAAAAAAAAGCCGCTGTCCGGGGAGGAATAGCGGCTGGGGTTCAAACAAATAGGGGGTTTGTTTGGAAGTGCGTTAAATTTAGCAGCACATCCTATTCATTGGAAATGATATATTCCTATATATCTATCATTTTTCGTTATATAAGTATGCCTCCGGTCGCCTACTTCGTCTACCAGTTTAAAGAGCAGGCTTAATGGCAACAACCTTATAGTTTGTCCTTGTATCTGCGCAATCGCTCACCGAGCTTTTCAAGCAAGCCTTCAATACGTCCCCAAAACCACTCCCGCCAACGATGAACCCATGGTCGTGAACGCCAGTTCTGTAGCCCGCATTCTGTACTTTCCCGAAAATCAGTTTCAAACAACTCTCGAATATCGTGGGTAAAATGGCTGTCTTCTATCTCCTGATTGCCTTCCAGGTTCCAGCGCAGGTTCCAGCGATCCACATTACTTGAGCCTAGAGAGACCCAGTCATCACACAACAATACCTTGGCGTGCTGAAATCGTGGCTGATACTCAAAAATACGCACCCCAGCACGCAGCAACGAATTAAAATGTCGACGGCCTGCATAGCGTACAGATGGATGATCCGTTTCCGGGCCGGGCACCAACAGTCTGACGTCCACACCCCGACGCGCGGCTAACCGTAAGGCGCGCAAAAGACGGCTCATAGGAACAAAATAGGCAGTCATCATCCACACATGGTGCTCCGCACTTAATACCCGTTTCACAAAGGCACGTTGTACTTCCGATCGACCAAAATATCGTCCGGAGGCAACACGACCGGCCTGCCCTGGTGACCTTTCGTCAGGAGAAATACCACCGGGTGACACTCCCTTGTTTGAAAACAGATCAACAGACACCGAGGATTGTTTTCGTGTCCACGTATCCCAGTTACTCTGAAAAACCGTCAACCAGTCATTGACTACCGGGCCTTCTGCCTCCACTGCTACATCGTGCCAATAATTCTCGGGATTCCGGACATTATCAAAGTTATCGGTAATACCCATTCCGCCCACGAAGGCAACCCTGTCATCAACGATTAATAATTTCCGATGATCGCGCAGCATACTCTGGTGCCATCCCCACACAAGAACAGGGTTCCAGAAACCGATGGGATTGTAATACACGGTGTGAACCCCTGCCTCATCAATCTGGCGCCTGTCTCTCTGTGTAAAACCACGCGCGCCGTAGTCATCAAACAACAAATAGACATTCACTCCTCGCTTTACCGCTGCAGTTAAAGCTGCAATAAACGAATCAGCTACCGCGCCCGATTCAATAAGATACATTTCTAACAGAATTTGTGTTTGTGCTGAGTTAATCGCTTCCAGCATAGCGGGGAATATTTCACTGCCATCAACTAACAATTGAAACCGATTTTTTTCCCGCCAGGGAAATTGTTGCCATCTTGATAGTCTATTTTTCATGCGGCATCCGAAAACCGAAAGACATAAATCTGGATCTAAATTAATGGAACCTTATAATTACAGATCGGGCTGCAACAGTCGGTTCATTTCCCAATAACCTGCCAACCGGTACAGACCATCCTTTTTATTATCCAGCACCAGCAAGGCAGGCACATTGGTTATGCCCAGTATATTGCGTGCCGTTTTTGTATTCTGCTTTAACAGATTTAATGCCTTATCATAACCGGCTGCAGTCACAGGAATATTTTCATCGTTACCCAACCCACTCAGCATTTCAAAATAATCAGCGTCACTGGTCACAGCACTGGATTCCACAACACCATCTTCTTTGCCGCCATTCTTACTAACACCCATTCTGATAAGAGATGTTTCTAACAACCGAGTATCCCGCAATGCCTCTTTTGCCGTTTCAAGAAAAGCTGTCTGACGTATTTCAATATAAATCTTGCCGGATTCCACTAACTGAATAGCGTAACCCATTAAGCGATGACAATGGGGACAGCGGCTATCCACAAAAGCAATGAGGTGCAAAGGAGCCTCCTGTTTTCCCAGAACAAGACCTCGTCCATGCAATTGCTCCCTGGAGTAACGCGGCACTGCCAGGGTGCCATCAGCCAACCAGGTATTACCACGAATAATCACCACTCCCTGACAACGCTCCACCCAGCCTGTTATTCGTTTTTCCGACTGGGCTTCACGGCCGGGTTTGCGCAGTGTTGCGTGACCATCAACTCGTATCAAAGACGGCCCTACTTTCATGGATTTAAGTTTGGTGATCTTTATTGGGCCGTCGCCAAATTCGAGCTTTAACTGCAATCGGGCCGAACGTTCAAAAAACTCAGGGATATCTTTTTCAGCGACAGGACGAGCACAGGTAATCTCTTCTGCGGCAAAAGTTTTAGCACCGAATAAAATGCCAAACAAC
>JAUWLO010000154.1 GCA_030613605.1 Gammaproteobacteria bacterium
GTCGTCATATTCAGTCATAACATAACAATAACGTAGACCTGTAATTTAGACCTATGCATCCATTTCAGCTTCTCTTTTTACTCTTTCTCATCATTCCCCTGGCGGAGATTTATCTGCTCATCAAGGTGGGCGGCATCGTGGGCGCGGGCCCGACAGTATTTTTAGTGGTATTTACCGCCGTGCTGGGTGCCTGGTTGTTGCGTATTCAGGGTTTTTCTACCCTGGCGCGGATTCGTTCCACCATGAATCAGGGTGGTATCCCTGCCATTGAGATGATGGAAGGAGCGGTGCTGCTGGTTTCCGGCGCACTATTGCTGACCCCCGGGTTTTTCACCGATACCATTGGCTTCCTGTGTTTAATCCCCGCTCTGAGGCGCGCGATGATTCGTTGGGCTCTGGGCCGATTCCTGATGCCGCCCGGGTTTGGCGGGCCAGGTTCCGGCAGTGGTGGCGATTCAACCCATAGCCGTGGCCCAACGACACTCGAAGGTGAATATCGACGGGAAGATGATTGATTCACTGTAGCAATTTTCCAGATATAGCGTTTTGATCTCGCTTTTGTGCTGATAACAAAGTGGAAACGGCGTGGAGTGCTATAATTCAAGTGTGGTATTGCTTCAAAGTATCACTCCAAAATAGAAAGGAGATATTTCGATGACAATCAAAATGGTCGATGTCACTTTACATCTTGATGAAGACGTCTCTCATGAAGACCGGGAGGAATTTCGTGACTCCCTGTTAGGTTTGGATGGTGTTATGGCTGTAGCTTCCCCTGATGATAGGCCGCATTTAGTCACCATTGAATACAATCCAGATGCAATTAATTCCAGTGAATTTCTTAAGGCCGCGCAAGGCCGTAATTTGCATGCAGAACTTATCGGGATGTAATGGTGGTACAATTTTTAGCTGCTCTAATGCGTCTGGGTAAGCTCAGATGCGTTAGAGTGGGTTGTTTCAACTCCTGGCAGGATTCCTTATTTCAACTCTTTATTTAATCCCTTTATTTCATCTCTTTACTTAGAAAAGAGCTGAGTAAATTGCTCGAAACCTTTTGACGCCAGTTCCTCTTTGGGTATGAATTTCAACGAAGCCGAGTTAATGCAGTAACGCAGTTTGGTGGGTGCAGGGCCATCATTAAAAACATGTCCTAAATGAGAGTCCGCAAATTTGCTGCGCACTTCTGTGCGTCTCATGAACAGTCCCCGGTCTACCTTTTCTGTTAATGCCGCTTCCGTGATAGGTCTGGTGAAACTGGGCCAGCCCGTTCCGGAGACAAATTTATCCGTTGAGCTGAATAAAGCTTCGTTAGACACAATGTCGACATAAATCCCTTCCGCCTTGTTATCCCAGAATTCATTTTTATAGGGGTGTTCGGTGCCTTCATGCTGGGTCACATCATACTGCAAGGGTGAGAGCTGCTTTTTAAGCTGCGCGTCGCTGGGTTTTGTAAATGTTTGTTGATTGAATGGTTCCGTGTTCGTAATCATGTTGGTTTTTACCATTGTTGATTTGTCGGCTGTCGCGCTGATGGCTGTGCCCATATTTAACACTATGGCAAACACAATAGCTGTTAGCACCAGGGCAGATGCGATGAAAAGGGATTTGGAGGATGTTTTCATAATCAAAAATTCCTTACATAATGAATGGTTACGCGCTGGCCTGAGTAATGAGCCGATGATAGAAGACTAGACCATGCGGGTCACAGAACTATCCCATTTTTAGTCATTTTTACTGTATTCAAGTTCCGTCTAATGTATTGGTGATCGACACCAGGTGCTTATTTCCACACTATTTCTTCCCCCCAGGCCTTGATTTTCCTTTATTCGCCCCTATCATTAGCGCTCACCTGACACGAGTGCTAATCGTGTTTGTTAAACATGTAGATACAAAGAGATATTAACGGCGCACTAGAGTCGCCCCGAATTCAAAAATCCAAACATATTCAAGGAGATAGTAAATGAAGATTCGTCCTTTGCATGATCGTGTTGTTATCCGCCGTATGGAGGAAGAGCGCACGAGTGCCGGCGGTATCGTGATTCCTGATTCAGCCACTGAAAAACCGGCTCAGGGTGAAGTGGTTGCTGTTGGCAAGGGCAAAATCCTTGAAAGCGGCGATGTACGTCCTCTGGATGTAAAAGTAGGAGACAAAGTGTTGTTCGGTAAGTACGGCGGGACAGAAGTGACGGTAGAAGGCGAAGATTTGCTGGTAATGCGCGAAGACGACATCACCGCAGTGGTTGAAGCCTGATCGCCCTGACTTACTTAATATACAAAAACATACGAATTGACTAAAAGAGGATTGCAGACATGTCCGCAAAAGAAGTGAAATTTAGTGACGACGCCCGCCATCGCATGGTTGCCGGCGTTAACATTCTGGCCAATGCCGTTAAAGTGACCCTGGGCCCTAAAGGCCGTAACGTGGTTCTGGACAAGGCCTTTGGTGCTCCGACCATCACTAAAGATGGCGTTTCCGTTGCCAAGGAAATTGAGCTGGAAGACAAGTTTGAAAACATGGGCGCACAGATGGTGAAGGAAGTGTCTTCACAAACTTCTGATGCCGCCGGTGATGGTACTACTACAGCGACTGTGCTGGCTCAGTCTATTCTTGCCGAGGGCATGAAGGCCGTAGCTGCTGGCATGAACCCAATGGATCTTAAACGCGGTATCGATAAAGCGGTTATTGCAACTGTTGCGGCCTTGAAAGACATGTCCCAGCCTTGTGAAGATGACAAGGCCATCTCTCAGGTGGGTTCTATCTCCGCCAACTCCGATGAGTCCATTGGCGGCATTATTGCTGAGTCCATGGGTAAGGTGGGTAAAGAAGGCGTTATCACTGTAGAAGAAGGTACCGGTCTGGAAAATGAACTGGACGTAGTTGAAGGTATGCAGTTCGACCGTGGTTACCTCTCTCCTTACTTCATCAATAATCAGGAAAGCATGAGCGTAGAGATGGAAGCTCCGATGATCCTGATCTTTGATAAGAAAATCTCCAACATCCGCGACCTGCTGCCTATCCTTGAAGGTGTGGCTAAAGCCGGTAAACCGCTGATGATTATCTCTGAAGATGTTGAAGGCGAAGCCCTGGCGACTTTAGTGGTTAATAACATGCGTGGCATCGTTAAGGTTGCTGCTGTGAAGGCACCCGGTTTTGGTGATCGTCGCAAGGCGATGCTGGAAGATCTGGCCGTCCTTACCGGTGGTACGGTGATTTCTGAAGAAGTCGGACTGTCTCTTGAGAAGGCCACCCTTGACGATTTAGGTACTGCTAAGAAAATCAGCATCACCAAAGAAAACACCACCATCATTGATGGTGCCGGTAATGCAAAAGATATCGAAGCTCGTGTCAGCATGATCCGTGCGCAAATCGAAGAAGCCTCTTCGGATTACGATAAAGAAAAGCTGCAGGAACGTGTTGCCAAACTGGCTGGCGGTGTAGCCGTCATTAAGGTGGGCGCTGCGACTGAAGTGGAAATGAAAGAGAAAAAAGCTCGCGTTGAGGATGCTTTGCACGCGACTCGCGCTGCAGTAGAAGAAGGCATTGTCCCCGGTGGTGGCGTTGCTCTGATTCGTGCTCTGCAATCCATGGGTAAGATTAAAACGGATAATCATGATCAGGACGTGGGTATCAAGATCGCCATGCGCGCCATGGAAGAGCCACTGCGTATGATTGTTTCCAATGCCGGAGACGAAGAATCTGTCGTGTTGAACAAGGTTGCGGAAGGTAAGGGTAACTTCGGTTACAACGCTGCGACGGGTGAATACGGAGACATGGTTGCCATGGGTATTCTGGATCCTACCAAGGTGACTCGTGCTGCATTGCAGAACGCTGCTTCTGTAGCTGGCCTGATGATCACCACCGAAGCTATGGTGGCTGACAAGCCTTCTGATGATTCAGGTGCTGGTGCAATGCCTGATATGGGCGGCATGGGCGGTATGATGTAAGTTGAACTCCATTTGAGTTTGATGCTGTTGTTAGTGGTTGATAGATGGTGGTTAATCATTAACCGTTAACTATTAATAGCTAGCCAAGATAAAAACCCCGTTGACGTTTCGTCGGCGGGGTTTTTTATTGCCTGTGTCATTTGCATTACGAGGGAGTGATAAAAATGTGAATAACTTGTGAGAAATTCGTGATGTTTGTATTGAGTTCCTGGCAGACACTGACCGAGCTCGCAATGGTTTCTCTGAATCGTTGCGAAACAAATAATCAATTTAATTCAGCTCGGAGGTTCAATATGAGGAGGTTCAACATGAAAGGAAACACAAATTCTGCGGCCCGCAACGGATTCCGCAAACATTCACTGGCATTTGCTCTTGCTGCTGGTCTTACGACAGTATTTGGGGCAACCGTGGCACAGGCCGCAACATGGGATGTTACTGTCACCAATCTTACTCACGGCAATCATTTTACACCGCTATTGCTAACGGCCCACGCTCACGATGCGCCAATATTTGAAGTGGGCATGCCCGCGTCGTTGCCCATCGAGCACATGGCCGAATGTGGACATCTAGACCCTCTGCTGGCAAGTGCTGAAGTTGGCGCTGTCGATGCAGACACCATCGCTAATCCGGCAGGTGGTTTGTTGGCACCCGGCACCAATACCATGACAACGCTGGTTACCACTGAAACTCATCTGACTGTGGTTGCCATGGTATTGCCTACGAATGATGCTTTTCTTGGATTGTCGCAGCACATCCCCAGTGAAGCGGGCACCTATACCTATTACGTTAATGCCTACGATGCCGGTACTGAGCAAAACGATGAAGTGTTAATGACATCCGGTGCTTGCAGCTAGACCGATACCGGCATAATGCCTGGTGCACCTGGTGGTGATGCAGGGGCGAATGCCTCGGGCGTGACCAGCAGTGCCGATACCAATACGAACATCCATGTACATCGCGGCGTATTAGGTGACCTGGATGCCACCGCTGGAATCAGCGACCTGGATAGCAGTATTCATCGTTGGCAAAATCCGGTGGCCAAAATCACTGTCACCGTCACACCATAAACGGGAGGAT
>JAUWLO010000021.1 GCA_030613605.1 Gammaproteobacteria bacterium
TGAGACAGGAGCATCAGGATGATATTCAGTTTCGACCTGACTTTGTAGAGCTTGCTGTCCATGCAAGTATAGTTGGCAACGTTGTTTTTTTATTAATTGCTTTAACCAGTTTTGTTCTGCAAGTGAAAATTGATGATAGCCTGCAATATAAAGAACATTTTCATTGTTTTGAATGTCTGTATTTAAGCTAAGTAAATAGGCAGCTTCACTGTCAAACATCGCAACATCGGTTTCGGCATTAAGCTGGGTATGCCATGCGTTCCACAAAGTATGCACCAGCGTTGCTTCGTGACCTAAAGCAGGAAAGTCATCAGCTGAAATGCCATAGGCATTAGCAATTTCTTTTTCAAAGTCATCGTAATTATCAGGTAATTTTTTTTGGTTTGATGTGAGTTGATCAAAGAGTTTGAGTAAGTCATCGGTTAAATGCCACGGGCTACCGCTACCGAGTAATGCTTTATGCTGGCTTAAGGCATCAAATAAAATGAGTTCACGTTGGTGCTGGCCACAAATTATATGCGGTTCTTTTTGGTATTTATTAAACTGCAGTTTTGCCCAATCACGTAAGTTTAAAATTTGCGGGCAGAGTAATGCATTTATGCCGCGTTGCTCTGCTTGTTGCAGCAGAAGGTGGCGTAAACGTTTCGCAGCATGGGATTCGGATAAAAGAACAACCGCCTGAGTTAAGTCAGGCAGTTGTTCAGCATAATCTTCAAGTAAATTTAGGGCGAGTAAGGCGAGAGGATCTTCGCCATAGGGAATAAGCGTTATAGAATTTCGCGCCATAAAAGGAGGACGTTATCGCTCAAGAAGTTTTAATTTATCAGGTTTCCCTGCCCATTCAGCAGCATCAGCAGGTGCATCAATCATTTCAGTAATAACAGGCCACTCACGAGAGAGTTCTTCATTAAGCTCAATGTAGTTCTCCATACCATCGGGTAGTTCATCTTCTGCAAAAATAGCTTCTACCGGGCATTCTGGTTCACATAAGGTGCAGTCGATACACTCATCAGGATCAATCACCATGAAATTAGGACCAATATGAAAACAATCGACAGGGCATACTTCAACACAGTCTGTGTGTAAGCATTTAATACAGTCCTCGGTTACTACGTAAGTCATTTGTGGCTCCTGAAAAGATTATAGCTGAGAATATAATGCCGCTATGATAAAGCAAAATGTGCTTAAATTCGACTCACAACAGGTTTTTAAGCTGGTAAATAAGTTCCAGGGCATCACGCGGAGAAAGCTCATCCGGCTGTAAGTTTTTAACAAATAGGTCTAGTTCAGACTCTTTTATCTGTACTGCCGGTTTAGATGGGGTATTGGATTTCATGGTTTTTGAACCATCCTGTTCAAGTTCCAATTGCTGCAGTTTAGCTTTTGCTCGCTCCACTACTTCACGAGGTACCCCTGCAAGCGTCGCAACCTGTAAACCATAACTTTTGTTTACAGTGCCCGATTTTACTTTATGTAAAAAGACCAGGGTATCACCATGCTCAATAGCATCGAGATGCACATTGATACAACCCGCAAGATCATCAGCCAGTGTCGTTAACTCAAAATAATGAGTGGCAAATAGAGTGAGTGCTTTTGTTTTTAGCGCTAAATGTTCGGCGCAAGCCCACGCCAGGGACAGACCATCATAGGTGCTGGTGCCTCGGCCAATTTCATCTAAAAGTACTAAAGAATTTGCTGTTGCGTTGTGCAAAATATTTGCGGTTTCTGTCATTTCAACCATAAAGGTTGATCGTCCACTGGCAAGATCATCCGATGCACCAATACGGGTAAAGATTCGATCGATATTTCCAATCTCTGCGCTGTCTGCAGGAACAAAACAGCCAATGTGTGCCATTAAAACGATTAACGCGGTTTGTCGCATATAGGTTGATTTACCGCCCATGTTCGGGCCGGTAATTAAATGCAGATGTTGTTTTTCTGAAAGCGAAATATCATTGGGTGTAAATGGCGCATCTTGTACTTGTTCAATAACAGGATGGCGACCATTGTTAATTTTAATGCCTGTTGTATTCACTAACTTAGGACGAACATAATTTAATAAATCAGCACGTTCTGCCAGGTTATGTAATACATCTAATTCAGATAATCCCTGCGCACAATTTTGCAAAGTAACAAGGGATAAACCAAGTTCATCTATTAAAGCATTATATAAACTTTTTTCTCGTGCCAGTGCACGTTCATTTGCACTTAATACTTTATCTTCAAGTGCTTTTAATTCAGGGGTAATGAACCGCTCAGCGGCTTTTAATGTTTGCCTGCGTTGGTAGTGCTCCGGCACAACATCAGAATGCAATCGACTAATTTCAATGTAATAACCATGCACACGGTTATAACCGACCTTAAGTGCATTGATGCCGGTTTCTTTTTTCTCTTTAGCTTCTAACTTTGCAAGAAACTCACCGGCATTTTCCTGCAAACTACGCAGCTCATCGAGTTCTTTATCGTAACCTGTTGCAATTACACCACCATCGCGAATTAATAACGGTGGTGTTTCGATAATCGCTTTATTTAATAGCGTATGAAGTTTTGGGTGTTCACTAATTTGTTTACTTAACCGTTTGATGTGTACACTTTTATGTGCAGCTAAACATTTTTGTAATGCGGGGAGTTGTGCTAAGGAATTTCTTAATAGAGCAAGATCGCGTGGCCTGGCAGACTTGAGTGCAATGCGAGTTAGTATACGTTCAACATCACCAATGCCGCGTAAGACTTCATTTAACTCAGCATAGGCTTGAGCTTTTAATATCGATTCAATGGATTCCTGACGTTGATTTAAAATTTTATGATCGCGCAAAGGACGATGAATCCAGCGATGTAATAAACGGCTACCCATTGGTGTAGCGGTGTGATCAAGAATAGCACTTAGAGTATTATTTTTGTGTCCGGAAATACTTTCGCTTAACTCAAGGTTATATCGTGTAGAAGCATCAAGAATTAAACAGTCTTCACGAGATTCAGTATGCAAGGCTTGAATGTGCGGTAAAGCTGAACGTTGTGTTTCTTTCACATAAGCGAGTAAACAACCTGCCGCAGAAATGGCTAAGGGTAAATCAGCGCAGCCAAAACCGGCTAAGTCTTTGGTCGAAAATTGATCGCATAATTCGCGTTCAGCAGAGCTGCTATCAAAATGCCATGGGGCGCGTTGTTTAATATTGGTAACACGGTGTTGATAAGGTGCAATATCAACTTCTTCACTGATTAAAAGTTCGGCAGGACGTAAACGTTGTAATTCACTGAATAAGGCTTCTTCACCCTGGGCCTGTAAAACAGCAAAACGGCCACTGCTCATATCCAACATTGCTATCCCGAAGTGATCATCATCAGATGTTGCAAGCGCAACCACTAAACTTTCTTTACCTTGCTCTAGTAATGCTTCATCTGTCACGGTGCCAGGAGTAACAATACGCATGACTTTGCGTTCTACCGGTCCTTTAGATGTTGCGGGATCGCCAATTTGTTCACAAATAGCAACTGACATGCCTTTGCGAAGTAATCGAGCTAAGTAATTATCCGCAGCATGGTAGGGCACACCCGCCATAGGAATGGGGTTGCCATTTGCTGAACCACGAGCCGTTAACGTGATGTCCAATAATTTGGCCGCTTTACGAGCATCATCAAAAAAGAGCTCATAAAAATCACCCATGCGGTAGAACAGCAGAATATCCGGGTGTTCTGCCTTAATGCGTAAATATTGTTGCATCATTGGGGTGTGTTGTTTGAAATCAACCATAGATTGTTATGGTATCAATTGTCTTGCTGTGTGTCCTTAATATCCTGAAAGCTCTGACTAAGAAGGTAAAGTTTTACAAATTTTCACGATATAGGAGGTTAATCAACAGCAAAAGGTGCGTGACATGGAAAAGAAACATATTCAGAAAATGTTTGTTAGTCTGACACTGGTTTTTTATTGCAGTTTTGCTTTGGCTGCATCATCACCAAACAGGAAGGTCGTTAAAGATCTGTATATACCATTTGAGTTGATTTTGTGCAGAAATTTTCAGTAAGGGGATCTTCTAAAAATAGTAAGGTGATAATTAGTTTTGTTACATTAAACTCTGCTCTTTGTGTCCTTGTTAAGCAGTTAATTTTATGCGCGCTATTTTGACATAGATCAATGCATTCCTAAACAAGATATCGTATGTTTAATAATAATAAGGAAATTTTATAAAACTATTTTGCATATAAATCCATTTTATAGTTGAAATTTATTATTGTAAACTTGCTTACATATGTAAGAGTTTTATGTTGTAAACTCCACATATAAATTGACCTGTTGCAGTGAACTAATTTCATAAATAGAAAATAGGAGCGCAGGGTATGAAGGACTATCGCATTACACATGGATCCAGAGGTGGTCTGTGGAAATATCTTTATCCGGCCTTTTTTTGCACAGCGTGTTTACCACAACTACTAAGTGCAGCAACTCTGAATCAAAATGGTAATTGTACGATTACCGATAAAAATAATCCCGGCTATCAAACTGACTGTCAAGACTCAAACAAACATGGTGGCAGCCGGGATACCATTATCGTGGCTGAAGATGAGGTCATCAATGTTTTTGCCTCAGACAGCAATAAGACAGTTATCGCAATCAATGGTGGGCATCATCATGACACCATCATCAATCATGGTGAGATTTATCTTCAAGTAACAAACACTGGCGAGATCATTCCACTCTGGCACTACGGAGATAAAAAATCTCCCTTTCTCAGTAAAACCGGAAAAAAACTCTCTGGCGCCTACAAACCTACAATTAAGAAGCCTGCCTTCTGGTTATTTAATCTGGATAACATTTCCCTCGATGCAATTGGTATTGCGGGCGGTCATGGCAATGACATCATTACAAATTATGGCTTGCTGGATGTGTCAGTCATTACAACGCTGACGGATGAAGCCGGTATTGCTCAAACCTATAGTATCGGTATAACTGGTGATAAGGGTAACGATCAGCTTGTCAATGAAGGTCAGTTAAATGTGACCTCCGATGCAGTGGTGACTGTTGATGATGTGACCTTTAGCCTGATTAATAGTGGTGATGCACAACGTAAGGCTATGGCAATTGCGAAGGGGGTAACAGGTAATAAAGGTAAAGATGAAATTATTAACAAGGGCCAGCTTACTGTTACCGCCAATGCAACCGTAGACACGGCAGATTTTAATATCACCTTGCTAGGTGGCCCAGTAGATGTTGATGCCAGTAGTGAGGCATGGGCTGGTGCGATTGGACTTGATGGCGGTGAAGGGCACGATCATATTTATAACGAGGGCATCATGACCGTCACCGCAAATGCCCTGGTAGATTCAGATAATGTTTCAATTGATTTGATTGATATACCAGGGGGTAAAAGTGTTCGTGCCCCGTTAAGTGCCAATGCCATGGCCATCGGCATTGTTGGTGGTGAAGGCCATGACTATATTTATAATTCAGGCAACCTGAATGTGGTTGCCGACGCCAAAGCGAATGCCCTGGATGTTCAGATTACCGGCCTGAGTTTATCAACGGGTGGTGCCAATACCACTTCCGAAGCAATCGCTATTGGGATACATGGCGGCAATGGTCAGGATGATATTTATAATGATGGCAACATAACGGTTAAAGCAAAAGCGAATACCAACACCGACAACTTTAACGTCACTGTTTTTGATCTTTCTTTTATTCCCCCCTTGTTTGGTTTTGAAGATGAACAGGTTGCTACGACTGCCACCTCAGAAGCTATAGGTATCATCGCCGGCGATGGTAATGACATGGTTACAAACACAGGTAGCCTGCTAGCTCAGTCAGATGCCACGGTTGATGTTGATGGACTGGCAGTCAGTCTGTTGGGCCTTGGCTCGGAGGTAAATCGAACAGCCATGGCCAGGGTGACAGGCATTACCGGTAACCATGGAAACGATTACATTAAGAACATCGGACAACTTGATGCGACTTCGAACGCGAAGCTTGACCTGCTAAGCATTAGTGTTGATCTGCTCGGTGGTGCGACCAATATTGATGCTAGTAATCAGGCCATGGCGAGCGCAATTGGTATCGATGGTGGTGATGGTCACGATTATATCTTTAATTCGGGCAGCACAAATGTTACCGCAAATGCATCCGTCAATTCAGTCGATGTTGGTATTAGTCTGCTTAGTGTACTGCAGGGTCAGGATATTCGTGCTCCCATTTACGTTGATGCAGATGCAAGTGGCATACTCGGTGGTGATGGACATGATTATATCGAGAGTACAGGTTCACTTACCGTTACTGCTGATGCCAGGGCTGATGCACTGGACATGGATTTCAGTGCCGTCGATCTTTCATCGGGTGGCATGTCGACGACTTCAGAAGCCAGTGCGATGGGTATCGATGGCGGTAAAGGCAAGAGTGAGATTTACAATGGGGGTAATATCACTATCAAGTCAACGGCTACAACGGATACGGAGAGTTTTGCTTTTACCCTGGTCGATCTCTCAATTGTCTCGGACATCGTTGATTTAATTTTCGATACACCTGTCGATGCTTCAACAACGGCCAAGGCCGATGGCACCGGTATTAAGACGGGTTATGATCATGATTTGATATCCAATTACGGCAGCTTGTCTGTGACCGTCGATGCGATTACCAATACGTTTGAGATGTCGGTGAGTGCAGATGGTGTGTCGAACTTTACAGAACTAAGCGACTTTCCAGATTTCTTCCTGAAAGAGCCTGTTGTTGATGCCAGCACTACAGCAGAGGCGTCAGTGACTGGTATCACCAGCGGTCATGGTCATGATGAGATTTATAATATTGGTACACTCTTTGCGAAAGCCAAAGCGGATGTAACGGCCAACAGTATCGGTGTTGATCTACCTCTCCCCGATCTCCTTCCTCAGATACTGCCCAATATTGATACCACAGAAGTGGCAACCGCCGCCAAGGCCAGTGCCATGGGTATTACCACTGGTGACGGGCACGATATAGTTCAAAATGATGGCAACGTCTGGTCAGAAGCGATTGCCAATGCAAACAGTTTATCCGTCAATGCCACCCTTGATGTACCGATTATTCCCGATCCGATTGATTATAAAATTCCTTATTCGATTGAAGCGAACCTAGTAGACGTTGGTGCCCAGAGTGAAGCTGATGCTATTGGTATCGAGACAGGCAAGGGACACGACTATATATATAGTATAGGTAATGTTACGGCCAAGGCCAAAACGAATTCCAACGCAACAAATATTGCGGCGACGGTTGCTTACTCTGATGACAAGGTATCGTTTGGATTGTCCCTGGCTAATGCATCGACCGAAGGTAAAGCAACGGCCCTTGGCATAAACAGTGGTAGTGGTGATGACTGGCTCCATACCACAGGCAATGTACTGGCAGATTCATTTGTTGATACAAACAGCACGGCAGTCACTGTTGACTTACAGTTACAAAAAGACACCATCATTGGTATCGGTGCATCCGCAACCCGGGCTAATACCGAGGCAGAGACGAACAGTATTGGTATTGAACTGGGTGAAGGTAACGATGATGCCTTCAATGAAGGTTCAATCACTGCCAAGGCACATAACAATGCCGATGCAGTGGGGGTGGACGTCGGGGTAACGATCCCCGTCGGCGATAAATTCGGGATCATAGGTGAAGGTAACTGGGTTACTACCGATACGATCGCAACATCGTCTGCAGATGGAATGCTGGGTGGTGATGGTAGAGATCATATCTTCAATTCGGGAACGGTCAGTGCCGATGCCTTTTCCGATCCAAACAGTGTCGGTGTTACAGCCAATGCCTCCGGTACAAAAAAAGGTGCCTCGATCGGTATTGCCCTGACCCAGGCAAATACAGAAGGTACTGCAACCAGTAACGGCATCCGTGGTGGCCAGGACAGAGACAAGCTGGTAAATACCGGTACGATCAATTCGAAAGCAAAGACAGATGTCGATGCCGTCAGTGTAGCGGCATCGTTAACCTTGACGGACAAGGGTGTCGCCTTGACGGGCACGGCAGCCGATGGTTCCACCAACGCCACTTCCACTGCCAAGGGTATGACTGGTGATGAAGCAGAGGATGTTATACACAATGAAGGAACAGTGGATGTTCTGGCAGATGCTGATGCGTTAACAGCTTCAGTTTCTGTCGCAGCATCAGGTGCCAGCAAAGGTGTTGCACTGGGTCTGGCTTTATCCAGGGCAACCTCTGAAGCCAATGCCAACAGTGAAGGTATCAGTGGTGGCTCACATAGTGATGAGCTTTATAGTTCTGGCCTGGTTAAGTCCCACGCCAAGGCCAAAGTGATAGCAGGCTCGGGTGCTCTGGCTGGCGGTGGCACAGGCAAAGGTTTAACGGTTGAAGGTGCAGCAGCCGATGGATCCACTACAGGTAACGCGACAGCTACCGGCATCAGTGGTGATCAGGGTGAGGACCATATTGTTAATAAAGGTATGGTGGATGTACTGGCGGATGTTGATGCCACGAGCGTGTCGGTGGGAGTTACTGCCAATGGTACTGGTACCGGAGTCACCATCGGTATCGCATTAGGCCGAGCAACCTCGAAGGCTGAAGCCGACAGCCATGGTATCAGTGGTGGCAGCGACAGTGATTCAATTGCCAATTCAGGTACAGTGAAATCCCATGCTTTGACAACAACCATTGCAGGTTCAGGTGCGTTAGCGGCAGGTGGCAGTAGTAAAGGTGTGACCGTGGAAGGTGCCGGGGTCGATGCCGCCACCAATGCTAACTCCACAGCGACAGGTATCACCGGTGATGAGGGATACGTGCATATTTTCAATGAAGGCGATGTGGATGTGCTGGCCGATGCTGATGCCGTCAGCGTGTCAGCAGCGGTTTCGGCAAATGGTACGGGTACGGGTGTTACCTTTGGTCTGGGTCTGGCCAGGGCGACTTCCGAAGCGGAAGCCGACAGTACTGGTCTTGCCGGGGGTATTTATGGCGACAAGATTTATAGTGAAGGTTTAGTCAAGTCCCATGCCACATCCCTGGTGGTTGCGGGTTCCATCGCATTAGCTGCTGGCGGTGCTGGTAAGGGACTGGTTATTGAAGGTGCGGGGGCCGATGGCTCGACAAAAGGAAAATCAACGGCAGTCGGTATAAACGGTAAACAAGGTAAGGATCATATCGTTAATAAAGGTACCGTGGATGTACTGGCTAATGCTGACGCCACCAGTGCCTCTGTTTCTGTAACGGCTAATGGTACTGGCACCGGAGCCGCAATCGGTGTGGCTGTAGGCCGAGCCAGATCTGAGGCCGAGGCCGATAGTATTGGCATCAACGGTGGTGCAGACAGTGACGATATTTACAGTTCGGGCATGGTCAAGTCCCATGCCAAATCCATAGTAGTTGCCGGCTCAGGGGCCCTGTCCGTAGGTGGTACAGGTACCGGGTTGACCGCACAACTTGCCGGGGCAGATGCGGCCACCAAGGCTACTTCGACGGCGAAGGGAATCAACGGTGGCGAGGGATACGATCATATTTTCAGTGAAAACACCGTTGATGTATTGGCGGATGCCTTTGCCACCAGCGTGTCGGTTTCAGTCTCTGGAAACTTCAGTGGCACGGGTGTTTCGTTTGGTCTGGGCCTGGCCCGGGCCAGCTCGGAGGCGGATGCAAATAGTATCGGTATTAGCGGAGGTGCCTACCATGATGAGATTTTCAGTACGGCTTTAGTCAAGTCTCGTGCCAAGACCAATGTCATCGCCGGTTCGGGTGGAGCAGCTTTTGGCGGAGCCGGTACTGGGCTGAGTGTACAAGGTGCCGGGGCCGATGCGGGTACCCATGCCTCCTCAATCGCACGTGGGATAACCGGTGATGATGGTTACGATCATATTTTCAGTGAGGGCATGGTGGATGTGGAGGCAGACGCCATGGCGACCAGCGTGGCGGTGTCCGCGACGGCCAACGGTGCGGGTACGGGTGTGACACTTGGCATTGGATTGGCCCGCGCTACTTCTGAAGCCGAGGCAACCAGTTCAGGTATCAGTGGTGGGGCAGATAAAGATGAGATCGCCAGTTGGGGAAATGTGAAGTCCCATGCCAACTCCCTGGTGATTGCCGGTGCCGCAACATTGGCCGGAGGTGGCGCCGGTACAGGACTGACTGTCCAGGGTGCGGCCGCAGATGGTTTGACTAAGGGGTTAGCCACCGCTTCCGGTATCACGGGTAATCAGGGAGATGACATCCTGCAAAGTGAAGGTGAGCTGGATGTGTATGCAGAGGTAATTACTGCCAGTGTTTCCGTTTCCGTGTCAGCTAATGGTACCGGCACCGGTGTAAGTGTCGGCGTTGCACTGGCCCGGGCTGCATCAGAGGGTGAGGCCAACAGTACTGGTATCAGCGGTGGCGATGATAATGACATCATCTCAAATACCAATCTGCTAAAAGCACATGCAAAATCCGGTGTCAATGCAGTCAGTGTCTCTGCCGCAATGGGTGGTACTGGCACCGGTGTGGCAATTCAGGGTGCGGCGGCAGATGCCGCAACGGTTAGTACCGCAAACGCTACAGGTATCAGTGGTGATAGTGGCATAGATGAGATTTACAACGAAGGCACCCTGGATGTACTGGCCGATGCAGATGCGACCAGTGTCTCTGTTGGTCTTTCTGTATCAGGTACAGGTGCCGGGGTGGGTCTTGGAATCAGTGTTGCACGCGCAGGTACACATGCTAATTCAAATGCTACCGGTATTAGTCTGAGTGCCGCAGACGAAGTGATTGAGGAAGAGGATGAGCCTCATCA
Source organism: Gammaproteobacteria bacterium (assembly GCA_030613605.1). Taxonomy (GTDB): domain Bacteria; phylum Pseudomonadota; class Gammaproteobacteria; order SZUA-152; family SZUA-152; genus SZUA-152. Next base: position 10,743 of record JAUWLO010000021.1, read on the forward strand.
TGATAAAAAACACAAAGACGATAAGTCACATGAGTATGCAAAAACCGGGCACCAGGATGATAAGTCATGCAACAAAGGGGATAAACACCAGGGTGGCAAGTCATGCAACAATGGCCACGAGCGGGAAGAGACTGAGTACGTCGAAAACCACGGCAAGATAACCGCTAAATCGTATGCCGATGCCAATAGTGACAGTATCTCGGTGCAGCTCGGTATTTCCGGAGCAGGTTTGCAGGCAGGTGCTGCCATTGTGGATGCTAGTACAATGGCAAATGCAACTGCCCAGGGTATAGAAGGTAGTCAGCACAAGGACATCATAACTAATCGTGGTAGCATTAATACAATTAGTAATGCTGGTTCCACTACGGTATCAGTCGGAGTCAATTTCAACGCAGAGATAAAAGGGGCGGCACTCAGTGTTGCGCTGACCGATGCCACTGCAAATGCTACAGCGAACAGCACCGGTATAGCAGGTCTGATCGGCAATGATGAAATCGGGAATTCTGGTATGGTGTCCGCAACATCAATCGCTAACACCAATGCTATCAGTGTCTCGTTGCCCCTAAGCGCCGCGATTGTGCCACTCAGCGCAGGTATTGCCAATACCGACGTCACTTCGTCTGCTAATGCGTTTGGCCTTGATGGTGGCGACGGCCATGATTATCTGGTGAGTAGTGGAACGATACTGGCCGATACCGATTCAGATGCATTTGGTATTTCAGTCAGTGTTGCACCCATCGGTGTGTCGCTGGCCTATGCCAATGTCACCGCCGATTCAACAGCCACTGGTATAGCAGGGGCAAGTGGTGATGATGTTATCCACCAGACAGAAACGGCTGCTCTCACTGCAAAATCCCAAGCCGATGCAATCGGTACTGTCATCAGTGCAACGTTAATGGGAGTAGCGGGAACAATTTTTGACGAAAACAAGATTACCGCGAATAGTCAAAGTCTCGGTATCTCAGGTGGTGCGGGTGATGATGAGATAACTAATTATGGCAGTATTGATACTGAGGCAAACTCAAAAGCGACGGGCGTTAGCGTCAGCGCAGCATTTTCAGGTGCGGCCTTTGCCACGATGACAACCAAGGCAACGACGCATAGCACCGGTATCACCGGTGGAGAAAATTATGATCACATAATGAACCAGGGAAGTATTCATACCAAAGGAAGTTCACAGACAAGCGGTACCAGTGTCAGTGCTGCTTTTGAAATTTTGACATTTGCCGACACCAGCAGCACATCGACCATGTTTAGCACCGGGATCGATAGTGGCGAACATGATGATTACATCAAGAATGCAGGTAGTATTCATACCGAGGGGAGTGCGACAGCATCCGGTACCAGCGTCAGTGTTGCTCTAAGGGGTGCGGCGTTTGCCGATACCAGCACCAACGCCACGATGGATAGTACCGGTATCTCCAGTGGTGCGGGTGATGATCATGTTAAGAATATTAGTAGTATTCATTCAGAGGGAAGTGCAACAGCAACCGGTACGACAGTCAGTGCTGCCCTTGTAGGTGCGGCGTTTGCCGATACCAGCACCAGCGCCACAATGTATAGCACCGGTATTTCCGGTGGTGCAGGTTATGATTATATATTGAATCTTGACAGCATAATTGCCGATGCAAACTCAACCGCATCCGGTACGACTGTCAGCGTTGCCCTTGCTGGTGCAGCATTTGCTGATCTCTTTTCTAAATCGACATCCGATGCGACTGGTATTACCGCAGGTGCAGACAAAGACAAAGTGATTAACAAGGGAACGATTAGTGTCGATGCAAATGCAACTGCTGACGGGACCTCGATAGCAGCCGGTCTGGTTGGTTACTTTGATGGCGATGCCAGTACTGAGGTAGAGGCCAACGCTAGGGGAATCGAACTTGGTGGTGGTGATGATTTCGTCCTCAGCGAAGGAACTATCGATATTACAGCCAGGAGTGAATCAACGGTCACTGCCGGTTCCGGTACTCTGGCAGGTAGGGCCGGCGCCAAATCGAATATCACTTCATCCGTGGATGCACACGGGATCACCGGTGGTGGTGGTAACGACCTGATCATAAATAAAGGATCTATCAAGGTAGGACCAGGTTCGGAAACCGCTCCATGGATGTCGCGCTTAAATTCGGAAAGTTTCACACTTTCCCTTCTTGGTGTGGCTAATGCCGAATCGGAATTATTTTCTGAAACCCAATCAACTGGACTTGATGGTGGATCTGGTGATGATCGTATTTTCAATAAAAGTGAACTGGATGTCACCGCATCATCGTATAGCTCTTCCTCTTCATCCAGCTTTGCCCTGGCAGGTGTAGCGTCTGCCAAAGGGGCCATTGTTACTGATGCACTGGCTACTGGCATGAACGCTGGTGTCGGTGCCGATCATTTAGTTAACGAAGGTGGCATTGATGTCGATGCGCATACCTTTGCAAACACGGATGCATCATCACTGACGATTTTTGGGGGTGCCAATACAAGTTCCGGCATTATTGGAACAGTGACTGCGATAGGCATGGCCGGTGGCGGTGATGAGGGGGATGAGATCGCTAATCTGGGATGGATCGATGTCCTGGCTACGTCTTTAGCAACGGCCAATGGTGATAGCTTTTCTCTTATTGGCGGAGCAACATCGGATGCGTTTATCACGGCTGATGCCAATGCCAACGGTATTATTGGCAGCCAGGGCAATGACGAACTATACAATAAAGGCTCGATCGAAGTAGTTGCAGCATCTACTGCCAATGCAGGACAGGATGCATCAGTGGGGCTGATAGGTGACGTTACTGCCGGTGCCGACATCGTTGCCAATGCGATTGCCCGTGGTATCGCTGTTAATGATGGTAACGATCATATTCAAAATGAAGGCGACATCGATGTCAGTGTGACGACAACTGGTAACGCTAACAGTGATTCACAAACCGGCTGGTTTGAAGGTGATGGTGATTCTGATTCAAATGGTGATGTGAATGCCACCGGTATCGGTTTCGAACTAGCTGCAGACAATAATACACTGTACAACAATGGCACCATGGTAGTGTCAGCATTGGCGACGATGAACACCAGCGCCACTGCCGATGGATCAAATTTTGCGGATGGCAATGCTGTTTCCGATGCGGGTTCTAGCGCGGGTAGTTTTGTGTATGGCGTGTGGGCCGATGATGGTAATAATCAAATAAATAATAACGGCGATATCACGCTGTTTAGCAACACTCTGACAACAGCGGTGACAAGTGCCGATGGTGACGGCTTTTTTGGTTTTGGTGATGGCCGTGCCAACAGTGATGCCGGTAATGGTGAGGTCTCACCACTAGCAGTCGGTATTCGCCTGGGTGATGGCGATCATCGTATCAATAATAACGGCCTGATCGCGATGAATGTGACAGGAACTGCCACGGCCAATGCGCGGGCCGATGGAGATCTCGTAACCTCTTCAGCGAATGCCGCTGCAACCGCGTCGATGGCTGCCACGGTGTATGGCATACAGGTCGGTGACGGTGAACAAAAGCTTCACAATACAGGTGACATCCTTGCCGAAGCCACGGTTCATGCCTTTGCCTATGCTATTGCCAATCCTTCCGCAGATCCTGATGGATGGGGTAATGCCGATGCAACGACCTCAACCACCGTCCATGGTGCTGGCATCACAACCGGTAGCGGCCAACATGAAATCATTAATGCGGGCAATATCACGGTCAGGCTAAAAGCAAACCCCAATGTCTCGGTAGATAACCACGATGCTCACGCTAATGGTGATGGCGATGCACGTTATTCTACTGCCGACACCATTGCGACTGCCACTGCCAATGGCAGCGGTATTTTGACAAAATCAAATGAGAGTTGGATCCAGAACCAGGGAAATATTCTGGTTGATACCCATGCCAATGTTGCACCTAAAACGGCGTCGGCGTCTGACTGGACTGCCGATACCAAAGGCACAGGCAAGACCACGGTGACCGCTAACGGTAAAGGCATTGTGCTAAGTGGTGACGACAATAGTATAGCCAATGCAGGACAGATCACGGTTAATGCCAGGGCAACAGCCACACCCATAGTCAATGCCAATACATGGGGGTGGGGATCCAATGCCGATGCGATAAGCGAAAATACTATTAACGCGATTGCAGACGGCCTCCTGGTTACTGGCAATAACAACGAGATCACCAACAATGGTGAAATCCAGGTCTCAGGTCTAAGCAATGCCAATAGCCGGGTACGTGCAGTAGCCACTGACGGTCCTGATGCCAATGGCGATGTTCTCAGTGGTTCGCACGCCACCGCGATAACCAATGTCAATGGCATTCATAGCATCGACGGTGCCGACTGGATACACAATTTCGGACGCATTGATGTAGCAGCAACCTCGGTAGGACAAATGGACTCGGACGCACTCGGTGGTGGGATCGATGGTGATGCCCGTGCCTATGCGACCGGTATTGCCCAAGCCTCTGCCTACGGCATCCGTAGCGACCAATTAAATCCTGGTAACAGCGCAATACTGGACGATGTTATTGTCAACAAGGCGGACATCATTGTCAGCGCCAATGCCAATGCCTTTGCTTCCGCCTGGGCGGAAGAAGATGCGGGGAGCACCAGTTCTGAGCTGGCCAGTGGCACAGCCACCGCCACAGCAAGAAGCTTTGGCATTCACACTGGCAACGGTAACGATACAGTCATTAATCGCGGCCTTATCGATGTGACTGCGATAGCCACTGCGTCAGTGTCAGTCGAAACAGAAGACAATGACAGAGAATATCGAAATCCCTCTGCTTCTGCTGAAGCGGTGGGTATCTCTACTGGCGCTGGTGACGATTTCATAAAAAATAAAGGTACGATAACCGCGTCCCGAATACTGAACGGGGTTACCTCTGCAGGTACAGTGATTGATTCAGGCTCCGGTAATGACATCGTCTCGCTGATGGCGTTCTCAAAAATTAGTGGCGACATCCAACTGGGAAGTGATAATGATACGTTGAATATTTTCGGAGGTAGTTCGGTTACAGGTAAAATTTTCGGTGGTAGCGGTACGGATACGGTTGTGTTTAATGGTAAAGGCGAGTTTTCAATGGTACTCACTGATTTCCAGAAAACAGTAAAACAGGGTGATGGCACGTATAGTTTGACCCAGCTTGCGCCCATGGAAAAGATTAGTGTTGAACAAGGCGTACTGGAAATAAACAGCGATTATGAATTTGCTGCCGGCAGCTCCTTTATGCCATCGGTCTCCAGCGGTGATGGCCATGGTAAGTTAGTCATCAATGGGGCGGTTAACTTCTCAGCCGCTTCGATCAATGTAATGAAAGGTCGTGGTCACCATCTGGACGGCGAGAAGCAAACTGTGCTGTATGCTTCAGAAGGCATCCTGAATAGCATGTCATTTAATAATATTAAGTTACCAGAGAAAACGCCTT
>JAUWLO010000290.1 GCA_030613605.1 Gammaproteobacteria bacterium
TCGGTCAGCACTGGCACAAAGGCCTGCGCAAAAGCCCCCTCGGCAAACAGGCGACGCAGGAAGTTGGGAATCTTAAAGGCGATGAAAAAGGCATCTGTATTGCCGCCAGCACCGAGAAAGTTGGCAAATACCACATCTCGCACCAGACCCAGCACCCGCGACACGGTGGTCATGGCGCTGACAATACCGGTGGATTTCAGCAAACGAGAACTCATGGGATTAGATTCAGCGGCCTCTTTTTGTAATTCGAATGTAGGCGTAGGTTATATTCGACTGTTTTTATTGGTTATTTTCAGCGCCACGTAGTGTCTACACTCAAGCCCAAGAACCATCTTACCCGCCTCTGGCGTGAGTCCAAAATCGGCTGTACTGAATCGCCCAACTGGTACCAAAAAAGGGTTAAATGGTTGACAAATCGGGGCAAAAACAGCATATTATGCGCCCTCTCGGGTGTTGCTTGGCAAATCAAACCAGCACATCCAGTTAATGAAAAAATTGAACAAACAGAATACGGAGTAATATCTTGGCCAATTCAGCACAAGCCAGAAAACGAGCCCGCCAGGCGGAAACCAGTCGGCAACTTAACGCTGGGCAGCGTGCGAATTTCCGCACCGCAGTTAAAAAGGTTGTTTACGCCATTGAAGAAGGTGACAAAGCCAAAGCGACAGAAATGTACAAAGCTGCAATTCCTGTTATCGACCGAGTCTCTGGCAAGGGTCTGATCAGCGCCAACAAGGGTGCCCGTCATAAAAGTCGTTTAAACGCTCGTATCAAAGCGCTTTAATCCAGACTCAAATAGATAATAAAAAAGCCGGCTTCTAGCCGGCTTTTTTATCTCTGATCTTTTTTGTCTCCGGTAACCAGAAAACACCCGTTAACACAGAACCAGATTATCTCGGTGAATTAACTCGGCCTCATCAACGTAACCCAGCACCGATTCCAGTTCGCTACTTGGACGCCCCATAATTTTGCTGGTTTCCTCTGAACTGTAGTTCACCAATCCTCGAGCAATTTCTTTTCCCTGACCATCCACACAAGCTACAGCCTCTCCCCGTTTGAAATTACCCTCCACCGCCACCACTCCCACAGGCAGCAAACTACGTCCGGAATCTCGCAATACTTTTACAGCACCATCATCGAGGGTTAATTTGCCCTGCAATTGCAGGTGTCCTGCCAGCCACTGCTTGCGGGCCACCAAAGGCACCTGCCCAGGCTGCAAGTAAGTACCTACTTCATCACCAGCGCGCACCTGTGTTAACACCTCGGGGGTACGTCCATGGGTTATTACCGTCGCCGTTCCCGACCGGGAAGCTAGTCGGGCCGCTCTCAGCTTAGTGAGCATGCCGCCCCGCCCGAGGTCGCCAGATCCGCCCACCATCTGCTCCAGAGCCTCATCCTCGGCGCTGGCCTCGTGCACCAGTTTGGCATCACTGTTTGTTCGTGGATCTTTATCGAACAGCCCCTGCTGATCGGTAAGGATAATCAGCGCATCGGCTTCGATCAGATTGGCCACCAGCGCGGCCAGGGTGTCATTGTCACCAAAGCGGATTTCATCGGTCACCACCGTATCGTTCTCATTCACCACTGGCACCACACCGAGGCCCAGCAATGAGCGTAAGGTACTGCGAGCATTGAGATAGCGCTGACGATCAGACAGGTCTTCGTGGGTCAGCAACACCTGGGCAGTGTGAATATCATGTTGCTGAAAACAGGACTCATAGGCTTGCACCAGTCCCATCTGGCCCACAGCTGCTGCAGCCTGCTGCTCAAATAAGGTATGGGGACGCTTGGTCCAGCCCAGGCGCTTCATGCCCTCGGCCACAGCACCGCTGGATACCAGCACAATCTCCCGCCCCTGAGTCCGCAAGGCCGCTATTTGTTTGACCCAATCAGCTATGGCTTCCTGGTCCAGGCCGCTGCCATCTGCTGTCAGCAGGGCACTGCCGATTTTAACCACCCAGCGTCTGGATTTTTTCAGGTCCTGGCGATTCTTTTCTGTGGCTTGTTTCATTCTGGCTCTCGAAAACTACTCTGTTCCTGCCTCATCTTTACTCTCAGTTTCAGCTTCTTCATCACGCTGATGAGCTTCCAGATAATTGAGAATATCGTACATTAATGCCTCTGTACCCTGCCGCTGCGCAGCTGAAATCCGGTAAATGGGGCCCTGCCAGTCCAGCCGCTTAACAATATCGTCGCACAGAGCCTTGCCCTCATCCCCCGTCAACAAATCCAGTTTGTTGAGCACCAGCCAACGCTCGCGAGAAGCCAGTTCCCTGCCACCGCGTGCCTCACTGAATTTTGCCACTTCATTAGTAATGGTATGGATATCATCCAGCGGGTCATGGCCATCCAGCGGCGCCACATCTACCAAATGCAATAGCAGCCGGGTACGCGATAAATGCTTGAGAAACTGGATACCCAGCCCGGCCCCTTCGGCCGCACCCTCAATCACACCCGGAATATCGGCAATCACAAAACTTCGGTGTGGCTCTGGACTCACCACGCCCAGGTTGGGATGCAGGGTCGTAAAA
>JAUWLO010000267.1 GCA_030613605.1 Gammaproteobacteria bacterium
GGCTGCACGCGGCAATCGATCCAGTTGAAACCCTGTTCGTGGTGGATAGCATGACCGGCCAGGATGCCGCCAATACCGCTAAGGCTTTTAACGAAGCGTTACCACTCACCGGTGTCATCCTTACCAAAACCGATGGTGATGCCCGCGGTGGTGCAGCGTTATCGATTCGTCAGATCACCGGCAAGCCCATCAAGTTTATTGGCGTGGGTGAAAAGACTACCGCACTGGAAGCCTTCCACCCGGACCGCCTTGCTTCCCGCATTTTGGGCATGGGCGATATGCTCAGCTTCATTGAAGAAGCCCAACAGAAAGTTGATCACAAAGAAGCGGCGAAGCTTGCCAAAAAAGTGTCCAAGGGTAAGGGCTTTGATCTCGAAGACTTCCGTATGCAGCTTCAGCAGATGCAAAACATGGGCGGCATTGGTTCACTCATGGATAAATTGCCGGGTATGGGCAACATGAAAGCGGCAGCGCAAAACATTGATGAGAGCCAGTTTAAGCGGCAAGAGGCCATTATCTGTTCCATGACAATGAAGGAACGTAAGTTCCCGGCCATTATTAAAGGTTCCCGTAAACGTCGCATCGCCGCAGGATCTGGTACGCAAGTGCAGGATGTTAACCGACTGATCAAACAGTTTACTCAGATGCAGAAAATGATGAAAAAAATGAAGGGCGGCGGCATGGCAAAAATGATGCGCGGGTTAAAGGGAAGGATGCCGCCTGGCATGCCTTTTTGATGCTGTTGTTTTCAACGTAAGTATTTTTAGCTTATCTAAAAATTACCTACAAGTATTATTTTCAATTATTAACCATCATCCCGTTATCCGGGATAAACAGCACCAGGAATTATATTTGTGAAAGAATTAAAAGCATTATTGTTTGATGTGGATGGCACCTTGGCAGATACAGAGAAGGATGGTCACTTAGCAGCATTTAATCGTGCGTTTACGGATGCAGGTCTGGACTGGAACTGGAGCGTAGAGTTGTATGGAAAATTGCTCGCAGTAACAGGCGGTAAGGAGCGCATTAAATATTATCTTGATAATTTTCTGCCTGACGAGGATCGGAATTTTGAGCAACCGAATGATCTGGAAGGTTTTATCAAGGATTTGCATGCAGTCAAAACTAATTATTTTGTGAGCCTGATGGCGGAGGGTGCTGTGCCTTTGCGAACTGGTGTCAAACGTTTGATTAACGAAGCCCGTGGAGAAGGAATGCGCATGGCGATCGCCACTACGACTACACCGGCAAATGTAGAGGCATTGTTGGTGAATGCATTAGACCCTGACGCTATGTCCTGGTTTGAGGTTATTGCGGCGGGTAATATGGTGCCTGCTAAAAAACCTGCCGCGGATATTTATTTTTATGCAATGGATAAACTGGCGCTAAGCCCGGAAGAATGCATTGCCCTCGAAGATTCAGAGAACGGCATTCTTTCTTCACGGGGCGCCAATCTGAAGACGATTATTACTGTTAACGATTATACGCGTGACCATGATTTTACTGGCGCATCGATTGTGCTGGATCAAATGGGCGAGCCGGATCAACCCTTTACCGTGATAGAAGGTGATGCTGGTGACTCGGTCTGTCTTGATATGGCTTTAGTGAAACGGCTGCACGCGAGCTAGTTAAATACTTTTGGCTAATACATAGTTACGACACCGTGACAGATAACTCTCCCCACATAGCCCGCCGCATGGCGGACATCGAACCTTTTCATGTGATGGACCTGCTGGCTCGAGCCCGTGCTTTGGAAGCACAGGGAAAAGACATTGTACACATGGAAATCGGTGAGCCTGATTTTGTGACGCCTGAACCAATTTGCGAGGCAGCCAAACAAGCAATCGATGCCGGTAAAACACATTACACTCCCGCTGTTGGATTGCCTGCGCTACGCGAAACGATTAGTGCATTCTATCAAAGTGAATACAACGTCACTGTTTCTCCTGAACGAATTTTGATAACTCCCGGCGCTTCCGGTGCTTTGTTGCTGACCATGGGTGTACTGGTTAACCCTGGTGATGAGGTCATTATGGCCGACCCGGGCTATCCGTGTAATCGGCATTTTGCGCGTTTAATGGAAGGTAAGGCAGTGGGTGTGCCTGTGGGCGTGGAAACAGAATACCAGCTGAATGCGTCGTTACTGGAAAAACACTGGAGCAAGGCAACCGTTGCAGCACTTCTGGCATCACCCTCAAATCCTACCGGCACACTTGTGCCTCATGAAAATCTGCAGACCATGTCAGACTTCGTACAGCTGCGTGGCGGACGATTGCTGGTTGATGAGATTTATCATGGTCTTGTATATGACGATGGTAGTGACAGCAAACCCAGCACCGCATTATCCATTTCAGATGAATTGTTTGTGATTAACAGCTTTTCAAAATATTTCTGTATGACCGGCTGGCGGCTTGGCTGGCTGGTGGCGCCGGAAGCCTACGTGCGTGAACTGGATAAACTGGCGCAAAATATTTTTCTTGCCGCGCCAACAATTGCACAGCATGCGGCATTGGTCGCCTTTGAACCGGAGACGCGGGCCATCCTTAATGAACGACGGGAAGCCTATCGAGAAAGACGGGATTTTTTATTACCCGCATTGCGAGAGCTTGGTTTTGAAATCCCAGTTGTGCCGCAGGGTGCATTTTATATTTATGCAGATTGCTCCCGGTTCACGGATGACAGTTATGTCTTTGCCAATGAATTGCTAGAACAAGCAGGCGTCGCTATTACCCCGGGGCGTGATTTTGGCGCTAATGCACCAGAACAACATGTGCGATTTGCTTATACGACATCGTTGGAGCGATTGAAGGAAGGTGTTGATCGTCTGGCTGCTTTCTTGCCCAAATAAC
>JAUWLO010000212.1 GCA_030613605.1 Gammaproteobacteria bacterium
TAAATGCGAGGCCATCACCCAAAAATGCTTCCCCAGGAAAAAGGTTGTAACCAAGCGAAATATTATAATAAGTTAATTTTCTGTCTTCGGGAGTTAACAGCTGGGCACCGCCACTCAAACGTTCATAGCTTGTTTCGGTAGTGTCTGACATGCCGTAAGCAGCTTCCGCAAAAAAATGTTCTGTTATATGGTAAGCCGCACGCACACCTATAACCATATTGGCGCCAAAATCTTCTGTGCTTAACAAGCCGACATAAGCACCAATTTCAAAATCTTCTGTGTCTATATCATCTATATCGATTTTCCGACGATGAATTGCAGGCTGTATCACTTGCGTAGAGTTTTTTTCAAGAGTCACTGCTTTGATTGATTTTGACTCAGGCTGGGCTGATACCTTTTGCTCACTCTTTTGTTCAGCAACCTGAGATGACTCGGAGATCGATTTGTTTTCTCCATCAAAGACTATTCCAATATCATAGTTTTCCTGAATCACTTTATCTTCGGCCACAACAATATTTGTCAGGCTGACGCATAACAACACCATCGTGCTCACCGCTATTTTTAGAAAAAGAATGCGAAACCTGCCTTCCATTCCTGGAATTCCTCATTGTCATCGTCGCTTGAAAAGCCGACATAATTTTTAAATTCAGCGCGCAATATAAATCGTCTCGTTAAATAAGCCTTTACTCCAAACCCAACATGCGCCACAAAATCACTGCTATCTGGCGCCTGAATCAACGTCACTCTTGGTGTTGTTTCTATCTGGCCTATCCCCAAAGTGAAAAAAGGTGAATAGCGCCAACGATGAAACGGCTGAGCCAAAAGATTAATGTTCAACAATTGGCTGCTCGAAAAGTCTCCCACCACCTGTGAAATTGAAAGCTCTGCTGAAAGGTTTGACATCAGTGCATATCCACCGTACACCGTCATTACCGGTGCGCTATTAAATACACCACCAACCACTCCTGCTTCCCACCGTCGACTTGAAAAATCACCAAGAGACGCCTCTGTAAGCTCGATACTTTCCCCGCCTGGAGTCAACGTCTTTTCCATCTGTGCACGGTCTACCCAACCAAGCTTGCCCTTACGGGTGCGAATTTTAAACCAGTCCGTCCTACGCTTAAGAACCTCCACATATTCGTCACGATCTACCACATGAAAAATAGGGTAGCCATTCCCAGGCCCGGTACGCATCTCAAGATAAGGGTCAGCAACCTTTACCTCAGCTAACTCATCAGCAGCCATTGTTGTACTCACGAATACCGTACCAACCAATAAAAAGACAATCGCCAGACTCCGCATTAGCTAACGCCCGGGGCCAGGTGGGATACCACTTCCAACAAAATTTTCTGCATGCGGTTTCACTAATTGATAAGCGGCTAACTAACGGATTTCTTTATTATTATTTTGTTTTACACTGCTTTTTCGCAACAGCCTGTGACTGTTGTCACAGCTTAAAAAATTAACCAACAATGGGGGAATCTTACAGAATAATCTGGGGCATCCAGGCGCTACTTCTGCACAACAAACAACACTGGCCGCCCCTTCGACTAGCTCATTCTGCGGCGGCATCTTATCCGCTCAATACAACTTCGACCAGGTATTTATCTCGAATAACGACTAATTTTCAGGCGCATCAAATGGATTGTTGAAATATTGAGCACCAATATCTACCCACTCCGACAGCAATCTAATTTCTTCTAGTGTTAAATCACCTGCATGGGTTCCACCGAGCATAAACTTGCCCATAAAGGTTCCTGCCCGAGAGCCATTCACTGATATAGACGATGTCACCGGAATTTGCTGAGTTTCCTGGATAAAATTACCCAAAGCATCCGTCGCCAAAACTGGATCACCATTAGCATCAAGCACAGGATCACCATTGGCATCTACTTCAACTACGTATACTGGATTACCCAGGGCATCAAAAACCGGGTCTTCTATAGGCACACCACTTGCGTCTCTTTCAACATCATCTACTAGCAACTCACGATAAGCTTTAAAGTTGTCCGGCTCGTCAACAGACGGGCCATCACTCAAATCCAGTTGTGCTTCAGGTACTCGGGTATTGCTCACTGAATTATGACAGGCCGCATTCGTACAGGTACGCGTGCCGCCCGCACGCGACAGTGACCACAGCGGATGAATATGGTCTACGTAATTAATAATCGTGCGGCAACCCGGATCCCACTGCACCCAATTAATCGGCGAGGTTAACGGGCAATTGATACTCAAATTACTTGCTGGCAGCGGTGTAGTCAGATTGCTGTAAAGAATGTTGAGGTCTGGTGTCGGCGTGGCAGCGGGGTCAGTCCATTCATCGGTAAAACGCATATCTAGCTTAGGGCTCAGCTCTGAACACGTCGCAATGGATACGTTAAGGCCCAGCGCACCCGTATTATCTGGACCACAGGCTGTGCGAATGCGCGTTAACGCCATCGTTTCACCTATTTCTGCCACATAGGCCGGGTTAGCTCCCGGATATACATCGGCAATTAACGCCCCTCCATTCAATGCCACTGGGTCGTCACTGTAGCCATGAGGTAACGGCTCGGCAGGGGCTGTCGGGCTGTGATCATGGCAACCATTGCATTCCAGTACTTCACCCGCCTGTAATTGAAGCCAGTTTTGGTGGCGACCACCAAGTCGCCGCCCATCTTTATCCACCACGCTGATAGCAAAAGGCACATTGGCTGGCACTTTTGTCAGCACAGAGCCATCAGGCGCTATCGGCACATAACCCAGGATTTCCCGCATACCGTGTATGCGAGTACGCCCAAAAGCAGCATTTCTGTTCGCGAAATCATGGAAATCGGTGCCTGGGATATAAGCCCCTTTGACAATACGGAGGAAACGGGCCGGGCGAACATTAGCGTCCGCTTGTGTTGGATCAGCCATGGTGGCCAGATCAATTACCCCTGAGGCACCAAGATTATTAAAACCGCCATCAAAATCGTATACGCTACGAATGTGCAACAAACCAACTTTTTCCGTTAAAAGTGTCTGATCCAGACCAAAACCCGCTGCCTTATCAAACAAAATCGCCGGAGCGGGTCGCGATGCCACTACCACGGGTTCGTCAAAAATAAACCCTTCCTGTGGGATAACCACTGGCAGCTGGGTATTACTGCCCAGGTCATAAACATAGATACCATAAATTGGAAACGCCTCTACTGCACCAGCCGGAATGGTAGATGGACAAGGTATGGGCTGTACCGGCAAAGGTAATCCCATGGCATCTACAGGTTGCAGGCGACATTGCGTCCAGCTCACCAGGGCTCGATTGGAGTTATCCCGTATTGGATAAACCGAGCGAAAGCGCCCGGCCGGAGAAATACTGTCGTCGGTGGTCACGCCAATAGCCACCGCATTAACCTGACCATTACCGGTTAAACCGGCCCCCTGATAAGGCCAGATCGGCTGATTATTATCCGCATACTGCGAGACATTAATAAGCACCGGAGCGCCACCACCGGCGGAACCATTAAAGGGTTTGATCATGCCCAGAATACGGCCATCAACCAGCTCTCGCGGAGAAAGAAACTGCACCGTACTACCACCGGTGCCCACATTATGTGCATGCACACCATAGAGTGCTTTTAACTCCGTACCATCGGGACGAACCGTAAACAGGTCAATAGCATTTCTGCTGCCCATGTTATCCCAGCGTGAAAATACAATTTCACCACTGGCCAACACACTGGGATCAAGGTCATGGCTTTGGTTGAAGGATATTTGCTTTATATTATTACCACTGGCG
>JAUWLO010000276.1 GCA_030613605.1 Gammaproteobacteria bacterium
GTGTTGAAAAGGCGGCTGAAGTACTTGCCAGCGGAGCGGCACTGGTTAAGCTGGACGAATTGGTGAAGGTTTCTAATGCTCGTTGAAGAAAATAAGGCTGTACATAATCAAATGAAGAATAATATCCCCGATATTCTGAAAAAAATCATATCCCGGAAAATTGAGGAGATAACCGAGCGCAAACAAAATTGCTCCCTGCCTGAGATGCGTCAACGTGCTGTGGCTGCTGATGGGGTGCGGGGTTTTGCCGATGCCATTAAGGCAAAAATCGCGACGGGCAATTCGGCTGTTATCGCTGAAATCAAAAAAGCCTCACCCAGCAAGGGAGTTATGCGTGAGAATTTCCATCCGGCTGATATTGCCGCTTCTTACGAAAAAGCCGGTGCTGCCTGTATTTCTGTGCTGACGGACAAGGATTTTTTTCAGGGCTCAGAGGAATATTTGCAACAGGCTCGTGCTGCCTGTTCACTACCAGTGATTCGTAAGGATTTTATTATAGATCCTTATCAGGTTTACGAATCGAGAGCCATGGGCGCCGATTGTATCTTGCTGATTGTGGCGGCGTTAAACGATGTTCAATTGACCGAGTTATCCAGTCTTGCTCAGGAATTAAACATGGATGTGCTGGTGGAAGTGCATGATGCCGATGAGCTGGAGCGTGCCATGTCATTAAAGTTGCCATTGATTGGTATCAATAACCGTAATTTGCGTACTTTTGAGGTGAGTTTACAAAACACTCTGGACTTACTGAAGCAGATTCCGGGTGACCGAATTGTGGTGACGGAAAGTGCAATCCATAAAAAAGAAGATGTCGCGTTGATGCGTGAAAATGCGGTGAATGCTTTTTTGGTCGGAGAGGCTTTTATGCGCGCCGAGGATCCCGGTGTAGCATTGGTGGAGTTGTTTGGATAAACAGAGGAAAGGGGAAAGATAAAAATAAAGCCGGACGTTGTTGTTACTTTCCTCTTTTACCTTATATCTTTTCTCTGCTTTTTAACGCGTATCAAAAATCACCATGGTTTTACCCTTGGCGGTAATCAGTCCCTGTTCTTCCAGGTTCTTTAACACACGTCCGACCATTTCCCGCGAACAGCCTACAATTCGTCCCAGTTCCTGACGGGTAATACGGATTTGCATGCCATCAGGGTGGGTCATGGCATCAGGTTCTTTGCTCAGATCGATCAGGGTACGAGCCACACGTCCGGTAACATCCATGAAGGCCAGGTTGCCAACTTTCTGGCTGGTTTTACGCAGGCGTAAGGCCATCTGTGAGGCCAGTTCAAACAGGATATCCGAGCTTGTTTCACTGAGCTGATTAAAGCGGCTATAACTGATTTCAGCCAGTTCGCACTTGCTTTTGGCGCGAACAAAGGCGCTACGATTGCTATCATTACCAAATAGACCCATTTCACCAAAGAAATCACCGGCATTCAGGTAAGACAGCACGATTTCGCGCCCATTATCATCCTCAATCAGTACGGATACCGACCCCTCAATGATGTAATAGAGGACATCGGGTTTGTCACCAGCGTAGATAATCAGGCTTTTGGCCGGATATTGCCGTCGGTGACAGTGCTCCAGAAACCGTTCTATGGCTGCTGGAGGGGAGATATTAGCGATGTTTGGTATCGTTGGCATTGGCTTTGTCCTGGTGGGTTGCCAGAGCTTTGTTTCCCTGTTTTTTGTTCGTATTTAATGCTTGAGCACTACCACTATCGGCATTCCTGTCCGGATACTTAAGCTGCTGCTGGTCAAAACAGCCCCTTAAAGTAATAGCATTTATAGCGCCAGGTACAAGCACAAAACCTCCCGGGATGGAGAAGTCCGGTCTATAATCGTTCTCCAGATTGTTAACGGGTAGCGAACAAAATAAGTTCCGAATTAGAAGGGTAAGGCAAATGAAAGCCAGAATTAAATGGGTAGAAGATGTTTTATTTGTCGGTGAATCCAGTAGTGGGCATACGGTGGTCATTGATGGTCCCCCGGAACACGGTGGACGTAATCTGGGGATTCGCCCCATGGAATTACTGCTGCAAGGACTGGGTGGTTGTACGACCTTTGATGTTTTGCACATTTTGAAAAAGGCGAGGCAGCCGGTGACGGACTGCGTGGTGGAAATTAATGCACAACGTGCAGAAACCGAACCCAAAGTTTTTACTCATATACATATTCATTTTATTCTCACTGGTGAAGGTTTAAGCGAAAAACATGTGAAGCGTGCTATTGAATTATCAGCAGAAAAATATTGTTCGGCCTCTATCATGTTGGCAAAGTCTGTTGAAATTACGCATGACTATGAGATACATAATGGGAAGGACGAAGGGTAATGATTAAACCTAATCCAACTACGGGTATGCGCCACGTGGCTTTTTTTGTGCGCAACTATGAAGCTACGGAAAGTTTTTATGTGGACTTGTTAGGCATGCAGGTTGAGTGGCGGCCAGACGACCATAGTGTTTATCTCACATCCGGAAACGATAACCTTGCTTTGCATCACACAGAAAAAGAATTTGGTGAGGGGCAGCACCTGGATCACATTGGTTTTTTTCTTAATGCGATTGAAGATGTAGACGAGTGGTTTGATTTTTTACGCGGCCATGATATTAAAATGAAAACCGAACCAAAAACGCATCGTG
The DNA here is from genome assembly GCA_030613605.1 of Gammaproteobacteria bacterium. Classification (GTDB taxonomy): domain Bacteria; phylum Pseudomonadota; class Gammaproteobacteria; order SZUA-152; family SZUA-152; genus SZUA-152. Next base: position 2,637 of record JAUWLO010000276.1, read on the forward strand.
ACGGTGCGCGCAGTTTTTATTGTCTCGACCCTGATGGTAATACCGTGCAAATGATATTTCATCCGCCTCAAGTAACAGA
>JAUWLO010000087.1 GCA_030613605.1 Gammaproteobacteria bacterium
CACGACGCAGGCGCGGGATGCCCCGAGAAACCGAATAACGGTGGGTATTGCCCCGCTCTGCAACCTCCACCAGTTTATCCACAATATGCTTCGGAGTTGGTTGATCCGGATTACCCATACCAAAATCGACAATATCTTCACCACGGGCACGCGCCTTGGCCTTCAACTCGTTTACAATGTTGAAAACGTACGGCGGCAGGCGCTGAATTCTGGGGAAATCGTCAAACATTTCGGTTTAATGCTCTACTATCAGTCAATCCAGCTGGATAATCGATCCACTCTTCATAAGTGAACGGTGAAAAAGAGCCAAATTATAACCCACCCGCAAGTGGCTTGGCCATTGACCGGAAAGACAAATTCAGGGAGCCTCTGATCAATTCTGGGACAATGGGATTGCGGGATGAAATTTTTCAGTACAAGGCGCTAATTGCAGCCAATAGCGAGCCTATTGGCAAAATTAGCAACGCAGTAATGGAAGATTTCAGACGCTAGACCACGTTCCATGAATTGATCAGAGGCTCCTCAGGGAAAAACAATACCATGCAAGTTAACTTAGACATTAACCTCAACTCCCACAGTATTCGCGCCTATCAGCCAGGCGAGATCACTGTCACCCTGCCTCCGCCGGAGAACTCGGAAACAGCTCAACCCGTTGGTGTAGAAACACTGAGCAGCAGCTTTATCATCAGCCCCAGACACCTCATCCAGAATTGGCCACCTCTGACGATTGAGTCCCTACTGGCCGAGCACCTGGAACCCCTGGTCGAACTTCAACCGGAAATCGTGATTCTGGGCACCGGCCATAAGTTACAATTCCCTGAAACCAAAATTCTGGCACAGCTTCACAACCAACAACTGGGTGTGGAGATCATGGATACGGCAGCCGCATGTCGGACTTATAATATTTTAATGATGGAAGGACGGTTCGTAGTGGCGGGGATGATTAATTCATGACGTTCTACCGAGGATACAAACTGGGAATCCTTTCTGCACGATAAACACGCCAGCCACCTTCCACGTCTGGCGAATCATCAAAAAGTGTCATCTTAAACACCTCTTTTCCCGGTGTTGTATGGGTAACTTCGAGAATAACAGCCGTGTTTATTTTTTCTTTTGTAGCCAGACTGCCATGAGTGATCAATACATTGTTGGACTGGGGAAGATAGTCAGCATCACCTAACGCACCTGAATAATAAACAGTGTCTGCATTCTGGCCATACTGCCAGGCAATTTCAGCCTGTTTGGTTTCTTCATTTATCCTGTACTCAACTGCCCGACTAAAAGTCCTGGTTCTTCTGGGCTGCGGATTAAAAGGGCTCGCCCCATAACTGCCATTATCATAGAGCATCAAATTGCCATTGGGCATTACTTCATGCGCATGGTGATGATACGGGAAAAAATGTTTCTCATCGGCTTCTGGTTTAAGCAGATATTGTGCGAAACGTTTTTTATCCCAATTTTCATGTGGTGACAGAATCCAGATTAATTCGCCAGTTTTTCGGCTGAATTTCACTGTTGCATCCTGATGACGCATGGTCACAATAATGGAATCATCATCCGGTTGATGGGTAACTGCATTACCATGCGACCAGTCCTTGGTTTTTTTCCCGCGTAATATGCTATTCCAGTAACCACCTAAAGAACCAAAACCAATTCGTTGCGGCTGAAGCATGTTTAACATGGACCAGGAATTAACAACATTGCCATCCGGATCAAACTCTACAACCAGATCACCTGCTACCAACATTTTCTTTTTAGGTGCTTTTGCATTTGTTTCACTTGTTGGGAAATTCAAAACGTTCTTTTTTTCGACACTCAAAACAAGAAAATTCCCATTTTCCATGGGGAATAGTTCATGATGAAAAGATCGCGTTGCTACGGTCCTTTTGACTTTTTTCTTTCGTTTAACTTTGGATGCGCGCCATTCCTTTATAATATCGCCAAGCATATTTATTATTCTGACTTTATTTCCAACCAGGAATATCAAGTTACCGTTTTCTAATTGCCGCACATCCGTAAAACGGCTGCCCGTCGTATACCAGACAACCTCACCGTTATAATCAACAATAATAATCAATGCACCGAATTCTTTATTTTCTCTACCCTCCGGAACTACCTCTACAAGCGTATACCCAGGCTCCATTTTAGATGGCTGGCTGACCACTTCTATCGAAGGAAACTCATCAGGCAGGGGATCAGTGGTCACCGTCAATAATTCTTTATAAGTCGTAGTAACGCCTACCTCAGACACCACATGTACTTTTATGGTATGTGTTGTGTCAGGCCGCAGGCCCAGCACAGGGATTTTATGGCTGGTCTCCATTTTTTTGAGATTTATTGCCCAGCTTTTTTTATCTGAGGTTATTTCTATATTAATTCTAGTGGGTACATTCGTAGCCAACGTCAGAAGTGCGGCAAGCGGTGTGTTGAGGTTAGGATCAAGCTCAAGTTCAGGGGGGGTCGTAATAACAGGGGGGGAATCTGAAGCTACCCGCTCTATCGCACAACTTGACATCAACAGACAACTAACCGCAACAATCCCCCACCTAAGTAAAGGATTGATATTTCTTGCATTACCACTATGGAGCATTAACGTAGATCTCACTTGATTAATCGAACAACAATTCCCTGACTTGCTTATTTTTAAATCGCCACAATACATTATCAATAAAATAATGATGCACATTAATAAACACCATGAAAGCGATCATAAAAAAACTGGCATTAAGCACGCTAGCCGAATCTTTCATCCCATCAAACGATTTTGGAATATAATCAAACGCCAGAAAACCAACAAACATCATAATTCCAAAAAAAACTAACAATCTTATATTGATTTTTGATCGACCCGCTACTTTATAACGTGTTTTCTCCACCTTGGCGACAAATGGAAAATACTGGAGCGAATGAAAAAACCCTAATAGATAAAAAAACTGCGGATCACCAAGCAAGGGGATATGCCAGAGCAACAAGGCAAACAAAGGAATAAGAAAATTAATACTAGGTAATCTATTTTCACGGACATAAATCCGGGCAAATATTATCACGACGGTAATAAACATCAGACCAACTATGACGTAAGAGGCTTGAAACCAGACATAGGGCAAATTAAGGCGATATACAGTCAAACCATAAAATGGGTAGGTACCCTCAGAACAGTTGACATATAACCAGGTCACCCACCAGGTACTAAGCAGCGCATAACGCAGAATATTTCGTTCGATATTTCCCAGGCGGTAGTTATCAAGTTTGGCGTAAACCATCATGCAACCGAAAGTTTGTTTTGAATAATGCCATCCAACGGTGAAATACATCAGCAAGATAAGAGCACCCAGCATTTCAGACCCCAAATTCGGGTAAAGCCCCAGCCTGGTTTTTAATCCAAAAAACTCAAACAAAGCATTAAAAAAAAATACCAACCTGCTACCAGAAATCGGCGACGACCAGAAATTAAAACTGATTAGAACTACAAAGATCAATGCAATAGGGACAAATATCAGCTGAAACCAGTTACTGATAATAAAATTTTTGCCTTGCATATAGGCCAGTTTGTACGAAGCCATAAAATGTGGGTAGTTCACCCAATACGCCAACGACAATGCAGCAGCCGGTATTGCCAGGGTAAAGGATTTAGCCAGGCTGCCGGTATCTTGTAAAAAATAAACGGGAATCCAGACCAGAATACTTAACCCACCAAGCATTAAAAAATCTACTGATCTGGATACGAAAAGATAATCTCGCGGGCCTTCGTTTACTGGAGCCGGTGTGTCAATTGATGCCTGATTGGCCTCTTCAATCGATACGGCATTCGTCATGAATTCAAGCCTTTCGTTACGATGTTTTATGTACGGGAAATAATTATTAAATATCGGAGATGGCAACCATTGATTCGTGTAATTTTCGAGTACGGACAACAAGCTACCTTAATATATTCTCAACCGAAAACCCTTCTCGCTCCATTACATCACGCAATCGCTTCAAGGCTTCTAACTGAATTTGACGCACACGCTCACGCGTTACACCCAGAGAGCTACCGACCTCTTCCAGTGTTGATACATCTCTACCATGTAAGCCAAAACGGGATTCAACCACTTCGCGCTGTTTATCATTAAGCTGGCCAAGCCAGGTATCCAGACAGTGCTGCATGTCTTCGTCCTGCAACAAAACAGAAGGATCGAGATTGTGATCATCCGGTATGGTGTCAACAATGGTTTTATCGCTATCACGCCCCAACGGCACATCCACCGAGGTAACACGCTCATTCAAACCCAACATACGTTTTACATCATCGATGGGTTTATCCAGCATGTGCGCAATCTCTTCAGGACTGGGCTCATGATCTAACGTTTGCGTTAGATGACGCGCTGCGCGCAAATAGATATTAATTTCTTTAACAACGTGGATAGGTAATCGAATAGTACGGGTTTGATTCATGATGCCACGTTCGATGGTTTGGCGAATCCACCAGGTAGCATAAGTAGAAAAACGAAACCCCCGCTCTGGGTCAAATTTTTCCACCGCGCGAATCAAACCCAGGTTACCTTCCTCTATTAGATCGAGCAAAGCCAGACCACGATTAAGATAACGACGTGCAATCTTCACTACGAGGCGAAGATTGCTTTCAATCATGTGCCTGCGTGCATCCTGATCACCCTTTTGAATTCTACGGGCAATCTCAACTTCCTGCTCTGCCGTTAATAGTGGGGAGAAACCGATCTCACCGAGATAGAGTCGCGTGGCGTCCAGTTCGCGCTCAGTAAACTCTTTTCGATGCGTGCCCTGTCGTTCTTTATTTTTTTGTTCTTTTGCTGGGGTTTTTGTAGAGGACTTTTTAAGTGTTTCTTTGGGATCGACATCGTCACCAACCGCTTCCAATGTGGCGCCAACATCTTCTATGGAATCAAGCCCCAAATCATCACTCACGGGAGCATTTGAATCCAACCCAATGTCACCTTCTGCTTCGTCGCTTTTATCAGACATAAACCAGACACCACCTAAATTTTATGAAACAACCCTACTTCCTCGGCAAATAACGTAATGGATCCACCGGTTTTCCGTTACGCCGTATTTCAAAATGAAGCTTCGCACGACCAGTACGTCCGTTTGTAGACATACTACCCATATCTGCAATTTTTTGACCAGCTTTAACTATCTCACCTTCCTTAACATGCAGTCTTTTATTAAACGCATAAGCACTCAAATATTTCTCATTGTGTTTTACGATAATAAGCTTTCCATAGCGGGCAAGTCCACTACCTGCGTAGACTACTTTTCCTGGTGCCGCAACCACAATAGAACTTCCTAACGTGCCAGAAATATCCAGCCCCTGTCGGGTCGGGTCTTTTAGCGAAAAGGTTTGCGAAATACGGCGTCCTTTTGTTGGCCAGCGCCATGTGAGTGTTTTTGAACCAAAATATTCTTTTACTTTCGACACCACTTTGCGTGCTTTTTGCTTCAGACTGGCAGAAGTCGCCTGTGAAGTGGTTACACTGGAAGAAGTGTTTCTGGGGGAACGCTTTTTGGCTGCAGCAGAACTGCCCCCTTCGGCCGAACCAGAAGGCCCTACTACTGGTGCTGCACCACTGTTTCGTGTAGTTCGAGGGCGGTCTGGCCTGTATTCCTGCAACGCCGCAACAGACTGACCTACCGGTGGGGCCACACGTAAACGCTGGCCTGGATTTAAATGGTAAGGCTGTTTGATATGATTCCATTTGGCCACTTGCCGATAATCATAACCATAGGCCCAGCCAATGGAGTAGAGCGTGTCGCCACGTTTCACCACATGATAAACATGTCCGCCACAACCACTAAGAAACACCAAAGAGAAACACACTAGCGCCAGTACGCGTGTTCGATTACCTGTCTGAAGTATGTGCAAACACATCACCTAAGCTGGTAATAAATAATGACAACAACCACCAGGGCAACAATCACCCAGCCTAATATATCGACATACCGGCGCAGGTTTTTTTCCATACTCTCTCCGCCCCACACCATTAAACCCGCAACCAGAAAAAAACGTGCGCTCCTGCCAACAAAAGATGCCAGCACAAACGGTAAAAAAGCCATGGAGATGACGCCAGCGGCGATGGTAAAAACCTTATAAGGAATAGGTGAAAACCCGGCGATCAAAATAGCCCACACACCCCACTGCTCAAAAAACGTCACCGCCAGCTGGTATTTATCGCCGTAGCCCGCACTTTCTATCCACGGACTGATCATCTCAAACGCAAAACTGCCAATCAGATAACCGGCCACCCCACCCGCCACCGAGGCAACAGACGTTAACGCGGCATATCGCCAGGCTTTGCGAGTGTCGGCCAACGCCATGGGTGCCAGCATGACATCAGGGGGAATAGGAAAAAATGAGGACTCGGCAAAACTCAGACCCACCAGATACCACTGTGCATGGCGATGTGCCGCCCACAACATGGCTCTCTCATACAGTTTGGAAAATATTTTCATGGATACAACGCCGTCACTACATACATATTGTCATTCCGGCGCAGGCCGGAATCCAAAAACCATCTAAACATTAAAAATGGACTCCGGCCTGCGCCGGAGTGACGGAAAATTTATCATAGATTTTTCCTACTCGGTTCCACCAAGCATGGGCACAAACACTACCTGATCCAGCACCTGCTGTTCATAACCATCGGGCGTTTTGGTGAGTAACATTAATTGTTGCATGCTGCGAGAACCGACCGGCATGACCAGACGCCCACCCATGGCCAGCTGTTCCAGCAAAGCCTCTGGTATTTGCTCCGGGGCAGCGGTAGCAATAATGGCATCAAAAGGTGCAAACTCTGGCCAACCCCAGCTGCCATCACTGTATTTAAGGCGCACATTACGCAACTGCAGTTCGGTTAGTCGTTTCCTCGCCTGATCCAGCAAAGGCCGGATGCGTTCGACGGAATAAACCTCGCCCGCCAAAGGTGCCATGATTGCCGCCTGATATCCGGAACCGGTACCGATTTCCAGCACCCGATCCAGCGGCCCGCTTTCCAGTAACGCTGTGGTCATGCGCGCCACCACATAAGGCTGGGAAATGGTTTGACCATAGCCAATGGGTAAGGCGGTATCTTCATAGGAACGGCTGGCCAGCGCCTCGTCCACAAATATGTGCCGTGGCGTATTGCGGATGACATCCAGCACCTGCTGGTTGCTAATGCCCTCATCCCGCAGACGAGACACCAGCCTGTCACGCGTGCGTTGGGAGGTCATGCCGATACCCTGATGGCCGCCTGTGCTCACAATTCCCCCACCCAACTAGCAACCTGCTCCATGGCCGGGTAACGGGTCAAATCCACATTCAGCGGCGTGATCGATATGCGATTGTGACGCACGGCATGGAAATCCGTGCCTGGCCCGGCATCCTGTTCCGCACCCACCGGCCCTACCCAGTAAATATCTTTACCGCGCGGATCCTGCATTTTGACTACCGGCTCTGATTTATGACGCCGACCCAGACGCGTAGCCTCAACTCCCTCTAATTTATCCCAGGCGATATCGGGCACATTGACGTTAAGAATGGTGTCTGCCGGTAATGGCTCATGTTGCAACCGCTCCAGCAGGGAAGCCGCAAATCGAGCCGCCGTATCAAAATGCTGAAAATCCTCCCCAGCCTGTCCTGCTGCCAGCCCCCCCACCAGAGAAACAGCAATGGCCGGCAGTCCCAGGAATCGCCCCTCCATGGCTGCCGCAACCGTACCGGAATACAGCACGTCGTCACCCATATTGGAACCTGCGTTAATACCCGCAAAAACCATGTCCGGCTCCTGCTCTAACAGGCCCGTAATGGCAAGATGCACACAATCTGTGGGAGTGCCATCAACAAAGGTGTAACCATTGTCTGCCACGTGGGCGCGAATAGGGCTATCCAGGGTCAGTGAGTTGCTGGCACCACTGCGGTTACGGTCCGGGGCGACGACAGTGACCTCGGCTTTCTCAGAAAGGGCCTTTTCCAGACAAATCAGCCCCGGTGCCTGGTAACCATCATCATTGCTCAGCAGGATTCTCATTGTTCGCTAGTATATAGTTCCTGAACCCATGGCCAAAGATAAACTACCCGAAAATGACACTGATTTATTCCGAGACATGATGTCGGGCGTGAAACCATTGAAAGTGGAAGAGCGTATTCAACCCGAAAAACCCAATATTTCACCTCATCGGCGCACCCAAACTCCGGAAGAGCAGATTGAATCAGATTTTGTTGAGTTTGCGCATGCCACAGACGTAACACCGGAAGAATCGCTCTTTTTTGCCCGCACCGGTCTGCAGCAGCGACTATTAAAACAACTCAAACGCGGCGATATGCCAGTTGAGGCCAGCCTGGATTTGCACGGCCAGACTATTGAAGAAGCGGGAAAGTCGCTCACGCTTTTTCTGGAGGA
>JAUWLO010000009.1 GCA_030613605.1 Gammaproteobacteria bacterium
GTTCGCTGGCCAGAGAAAAGCAGCTATATGAAGCCTTACTGGTCACGTTGTCAGCACATTGCTCACAACTTCAACAGATTGCTATATCGCTTGCCCAGCTGGATGTACTGGTTAGTTTCGCTATATGTGCCGAACAGTTTAACTGGTCAAAACCCGATCTGACCAACGAGAATCTATTGCAAATTAATGCGGGACGGCATCCGGTTGTTGAGCAAGTCCAATCAGACCCCTTTATTGCCAACGATGTCTTTTTTGATACCGACAAACGGGTACTAATGATTACCGGCCCCAACATGGGTGGTAAATCTACTTACATGCGACAAACTGCGCTGATTACCCTGCTCGCCCATGTGGGCAGTTTTGTACCGGCGAAAAAAACGACAATAGGTCCCATTGATCGCATCTTTACTCGCATCGGTGCTTCCGATGATCTGGCCGGTGGCCGTTCTACCTTTATGGTCGAGATGACCGAAACGGCCAACATATTGCACAATGCCACCGAACACAGTTTGGTGCTTATGGATGAGGTTGGTCGTGGTACGTCCACCTTCGATGGTTTGTCACTGGCATGGGCCTGTGCCGAACAGCTGGCCTGCGAGGTTAAGGCCTTCACTTTATTTGCCACCCATTATTTTGAACTCACCACTCTGCCGGAAACGTTGACTAACGTAGCCAATGTTCACCTTGATGCGGTGGAACATGGTGATGGGATTGTTTTTATGCACGCCGTAAAAGAAGGCCCGGCTAACCAGAGTTATGGCTTACAGGTCGCGGCACTGGCCGGCGTACCATCAGTGGTGATAAAACGCGCGCAACTTCGCCTGGTTCAGTTAGAAAAGCAGAGCGCCAATACAAAAACTGGAGAAACTATCGAACAGTTTTCATTGTTTGATTCACCGTCGCCAGAAACAGATAAAGGTCATCCTGCTCTTGATGCCTTAAACGAAATTAATCCCGATGACCTCACACCGCGCGAAGCTCTCGAGTTACTCTACCGACTTAACAAACTTACAAAAGACTGACTTAGGAAACCAAAACACATGACTTACGTTGTTACGGAAAACTGCATCAAGTGTAAATACACCGACTGTGTCGAGGTTTGCCCGGTAGATTGTTTTCACGAAGGGCCGAACTTTTTGGTGATTGATCCTGAAGAGTGTATCGACTGCACTCTTTGCGAACCCGAATGCCCCATCAATGCAATATTTTCTGAAGATGATCTTCCTGCCGATCAGGAGAATTTCATCGCTTTGAATGCAGAGCTATCTGAAAATTGGCCGGTGATAACCGAAATGAAAGACGCACCCGCTGATGCCAAGGAATGGGAAAACGTACCAGACAAACTCAAGCACCTGGAACGTTAATTTTTCAACCAGACTCCGGGTAGATCATGAAGAGTGAAGAGAAAAAAATACCAACCGACAACGCGTCAGAAATAAAACGTGCCCCTCCTTCCAGAAATAACAGTCCCTTGCACATACTTGCCTATGGACAAGATTGTCTTGCAGAACTTGCTGTGCACATTATCGAAACCCATAAAGATGACTTACCTAATCTGACCGCTGTCACGGTATTACTATCTTCTCCGCAAGCATCTTTACAACTTCGAAAACTTTTACTCAATAATGCACAAGCACTCGGATTTTCGGCATTACTTGGCCCGGAAATAGACACTCTGCCCAACTGGGTCTCGCGACTGTCATACAGCGAGCTCCCCGTTCTAACAGAACACCAACGCGAATTAATGCTGGTGGAAGCCCTGGAGAATCATTCTTATCTTTACGGAAAAGCTAGCCCGTGGACATTCGCCGACAGTTTGCTGGAATTATTTGATGAACTAAACGAACGTCAAATCCGCTTACCTGAAAAGTTTGAAGATTTTTTGCAGCAATTAGGTGATGCCTATGAGGAGAATAATGACTTAAGTTATAAATCTGGCAACACGGGTGCCAACATAAAAGCAGAAGGCCTGACGGGTGAAGCACGTCTGGTTCACACGCTCTGGCAAGCCTGGCGCCAACAAATGCAGGATGAAAACGTTACTGATCGACATGCTAATTACTTACACAAACTAACAAACAGCCAGCAACACACTAACTCAAACCAAACATTTCATTTGGCAGGATTTAGCCACTTTTCTCCTGCCGAAACCGCCTGGCTTAAATCATCTATAGCTCACGGCAGAACATCTTTATGGTTACAGGGATCAACACCACCTAACGATACAATAGACTATCACCCCGACTGTGCCATACGACAACTTCTCACATCCCTTTCTGAAACAACCAACGAAACAGCTGATATCCCGGCGGCTATTGATGATTACAGTTCTTTTCTTAACAGCGTGTACAGCACTACTGACATTGTTTTACAAAAACGCGCAAAAGATTTCTCGAAAGAATTTCCATCCAGCCCGGTTACATCACGACTCTCTTTGTTTGAAGCAAAAAGTGCCGAGCAAGAAGCATTGGCCATTGATTTGCAAACACGTCTTTGGTGGTTAGAGGGAAAACACAAAATCGGTATTGTTACTGAAAACCGTCGCCTCGCGCGCCGAGTTCGCGCCTTACTGGAACGCGCAGGCATTGAATTACAGGATGCGGCCGGATGGGCTTTATCAACAACCAGCGCGGCAGCCACACTGGAACGCTGGCTTGAAACAGTTGAAGAAGACTTTGCCTATCAGCCGCTGCTGGATTTATTGAAGTCACCTTTTTTCCAGCCAAAAAGTCTTTTTACCGATAAAAATGTTGATCAGGATCGTGAAAATTTACTGACAACTGTTTATCGCTTTGAAAAAAGTGTCATCCTGAAAGAAAACATCAGCAGTAATCTGCAGCGCTATCGCCAGCACACCCAGTATCGGCAGAGCCGCTTGTCGTCTGATCTGGCTACTGAATACAACGAGATCTATCCCTTGTTAGACGTTATCGCTGAGGCAGCCAGACCACTACAGCCATTTCTGAGTAAAACTCCCCCTGCTAATTCACCATCGGGTAGCAACCGCTTTTCACCCAAAAAATTATTTGACGCCCTAAACGAAAGTCTGGTGACGCTCGGCCTGGCAGATTCATTTTCAAAAGACGATGCAGGCCGAGACATACTGAGCGAGTTACAACAAATGCAGGCTGCCGCATCAAGCAGCACTCTGAAGATGAACTGGCCAGAATTTCGCAATTGGCTGGGCCGCACCCTGGAATGTTTTAATTTTCAGCCAAACACACACAGCAATCACGTTCAATTAATGAGTTTGTCACAAAGTTCGCTGTGTCAGTTTGACGCTCTCATCATCGCCGGCGCAGAAATAGAATATTTACCAGGAAAACCTAACCAGTCACCTTTCTTTAATGATGGGGTACGGCAGGCGCTTGGACTTGCTAGCCAGACCGAACAACTATCGCAGCGTTATTATCAATTCCGTCGTTTACTGGAATCATCGCCTGATATTGTAATAAGCCGCTGCACTGAACAAAACGGTGAAGATGTTGTGTGCTCACCCTGGCTGGAGCGAATACAGTCGTTTCACAAAATCGCATACGGCAATGATCTTATTAATAAAACGTTGACTGAACTTGTCGCCAAACCGGAAACCATCGTTACCAGCAAAACAGCGCCTTTACCTCAGGCTATTTCTGCTAACCCGGCCGTACAAATTGATTCCAGCCTTACTCCGAATAAGATTTCAGCAAGCGGTTATCAACAATTAATGGATTGCCCATATCAGTTTTTTGCTGCGCGCTGCCTTGGCCTGGAACCGCCCGAAGCCATACGCGAAATGCTGGAAAAATCTGATTACGGTGAACGCGTACATTTATGCTTACATGCATTTCACTCAGACGTACAAGGTCTACCAGGCCCATTTTCACAACCACTAAACGATGACAATCGTGAAGATGCTATCCGTTGCCTATTTTCCATTTCCGAAGCTGTGTTCGCACACGATCTGGAAGATAATTTCCTGCACCGCGGCTGGTTAAAGCGTTGGCAAGAGCTCATAACTCCGTACATTGACTGGCAAATTAAACGACAATACTCCTGGCGGGTGAAAACAACGGAAACTCATACCGAAGCAAAACTGGCCGGTGCGGATATTACTCTACAGGGACGTCTCGATCGGGTTGATGTCAGCACAAGTAGCGACACAGACATTTCAGAAATAAGTATTATCGATTACAAAACGGGCAGCGTGGCTAGCGAAGAAGATGTATTGCAAGGTGAATCTATCCAGTTACCTTTTTATGCCCTGCTCGCCAAACAGGCTCTGCAACAATCTGCTTCACGCGTGGAATATGTTTCACTGGATAAAAACAGGGTGCAAACAAAAACACCACTTGAAGAAGATACTTTGAATGAACTTAGCCAGCAGGTTGGCAACCGACTGGCTGAACTCATCACCAGCATTCAGTCAGGTACTCCGATGATAGCCTGGGGAGATGAAAAGACCTGCAACTGGTGTCAGATGTCGGGAGTGTGTCGTCGTGAATCCTGGCTGGATTCATCACTGTCGAAATGAAGCGGAACCCAAAAAAGAACCTGAAAGTAACAGGCCCTAAACGAGTGAAGGCGACCCGTCCCGTGGTCGCCTTCTTTACCTCCATATCAGTCAATCCTGACCGCATCATTCCATTGACCTAAAATCCTGAGATCGTCCATGAGATCTTCCGTGAACTGTTCTGTACGACATAACCTGAGTTGTGTAATACAAAGTCAAATCTGGAACCTGAATTGATAATACCATAGCAATTCTATCTGGCAAGTACGCTAAAGTGTTATTTTAAATACAGTTTATGGTATTTCAGGACATTAAAAAACTGGCTTTTTCCACTATAAACAACGCTATACAGGGCAAACTGATATAAAAATCACCATTATATATATAAAAGGACTACAAGATTTTCAGAATAATCCTACAAGGTATTTTCGATTCAAACCGCCCAGAAAAGATCAAACACTCAATATCCCCCTAAACCGCCGTTGCTGGTAAAGTACACAGCCATGCCTGAAACGACCTCTCCTGATACCAGCAAACCTGAGAAACTACCTGCTACCAATCCCCATAACAGCGCTACTGTTAGTGCGTCAGCAGGCACAGGTAAAACCTGGCTCCTGGTTACTCGCTTAATACGACTTTTACTAATCGGGGCAAGGCCCGACGGCATACTGGCAGTCACCTTTACCCGCAAGGCCGCAGCAGAAATGCAAACACGCCTTAACGCCCGCCTGCTCGATATGGCCCAGTGCTCAAAACAGGAACTGATCCAACGGCTATCCGAAATGGATGTAGTTGCTAATGAAGACTCACTTCAACGGGCTCGCGCACTATACGAAACTCTGCTCAGCAATCCCCATAATATCCGAACAACCACCTTTCATTCTTTTTGCCAGGATATTCTCCGCCGTTTCCCGCTGGAAGCAGATATTGCACCGGGTTTTGAACTACTCGAAACCAGCGCGGACGAAAGAAAAATTGCCTGGAATGCTTTATGTGCAGACGCCAGCAACCAGCCCGATGGCAACATTGCGCAAGCGATGGAGACCCTTCTGGATACCTGCGGAGGCCTGGCGAACACGATCACTGCACTGAACAGTTTTCTGGATCACCGTAGTGACTGGTGGGCATTTACTAAACAAGAGTCTGGGCAAGAGACTGAAAAACGGACAGAAAAACAAACGCAAGGAAAAGGCGATCCGCTACGATTTGCCACAGAAACACTTTCTTCCCAGCTTAACGTTTCATTAAGCGATGAACCCGAACAGGATTTATTTACATCATCAATACTCGATACGTTGGCTGAATTTGTTTACCTGCTCCAAAAACACCCCGGTAAAAAAAATGCCCAATACCTGGAAGCACTAACACTTGCTCGAGACTCTGCAAACAATGCTCCCGATCGTTTCACAGCACTCATCAAAGCGTTCCTTACCCAAAAAGGCGAACCACTTAAACGTAAAGAAAGTAAGGCCCAGGCGAAATCCATGGGAGAAACTGGACAGTTACGTTTTCTCGAGATACATGATCAGGTTTGTTTAGCCATAGATGAAACACAAAAAATAATTCGTGCCCAAAAAGCCTTACGCCGCAATCTGGCATGGTACGGTGCGGGCATTCGCCTTCTGGAACACTTCCAGCAACTAAAAACTGAACAACGGCTGCTTGATTTTTCTGACCTGGAATGGCGCGCCTATTTATTATTAAACCATGGCGATAATGTCCACTGGATTCAGTACAAGCTTGATCAACGCATCGATCACCTGCTCATCGATGAATTTCAGGATACCAACCCAACGCAGTGGCGATTAATATTACCTTTACTACAGGAACTGGCTGCCGGTGAAGATGAGCGGGGTCGCAGCGTTTTTCTGGTGGGCGATAATAAACAATCCATTTATCGTTTTCGTCGCGCCGACCCTGAATTGTTTAACACCGCACAATCCTGGTTAAAAACAAACTTACATGCTGTATCACAACCCCTGGATGTATCCTGGCGATCTGCCGATGCCATCATGACTTTTGTCAATGGTATTTTTGGCGATGGGCCATTGCGCCAGCAACTGTCGCAATTCTCAACACATACAACTCATCACCCTGATCTGTGGGGACGAGTGGAGCTTCTACCTCTCATTGAGCACGATACCGAACAGAAAAATGAAACGGAAGATGAGGATGGTAATGAAAACACATCATCTGAATTACGGAACCCACTGAAAAACCCTCGAATAATCGAACTGGACCAGCGCTACCTGGAAGAAGGTCGCCTGATTGCAAAACAGATTCAGGACATGGTTGAAAAACAAACATTTATTGGCGAGACAAAATCTGCTCGTCCGATACGTTTCAGCGACATCATTATTTTGGTACGCAACCGTACCCATACTGCCGATTATGAACAGGCCTTGCGTGAAATCAGCATCCCCTATGTGGGCGCAAATCGTGGCACATTACTGGATAGCCAGGAAGCACGTGATCTTGTCAATTTACTGGAACTGCTAATCGCCCCTTTTAACAATTTAGCATTGGCCAGCTTATTACGCTCTCCCATATTCAACTGTAGTCATGAAGACTTGATCAAGCTGGCCAGTGAAAAAGAGAGTAACTGGATGCAGCGATTATCTACGCTGACATCAACGGGAAACACCGACGAAACATCTAATAGCGCGTTAACTCGAGCGTATACTTTACTGACAAAATGGCAGGAGCTGGCAGGAAAAATTCCGGTTCACGACCTGCTCGACCATGTTTATTGTGAAGGTGATGTGATGAATCGTTATCACTCGGCCTATCCACCACATCTACAGCATCGCGTCGCCGCTAACCTGACACGTTTTATCGAGCTTGCACTGGAAGTCGATAGTGGGCGCTATCCGACTATTGGTCGTTTTGTCGCGCGACTAAAATTACTTCGACAACAGGAGCAGGATGCGCCGGATGAAGGCACCTCTATACAGTCCGATTCACGCGTCAGAATTATGACCATTCACGCATCAAAGGGGCTGGAAGCGCCTGTTATATTTATAGCTGATGCTACTAATTCCGGGCATGACAAAAATGCTAACCAGGCAATTGTGGACTGGCCTACTCAATCTGATCGGCCAGAATGCTTTTTGTTAGCCGGGAAAAAAGAAACCCAGGATAGTTTCACAACATCGATTCTTGATCGGAACGCACAAGCTGAAGCCCGTGAAGATGCCAACCTGCTGTATGTTGCTGTAACTCGCGCCAAACAGTTACTCTTTATTTCTGGATGTCGCCCCAAAAAAGGCAACAATCTGGGATGGTACGGATTAATCATGGACCAGCACCCTGAAACCAGCGCAGACAATTCAATCATTTTTGAATCGGGCAACTACCCGAAATCAGGCCTGGGGGCATCAACAACAGAAATTTCGTCAATTGACATTAACCCTCTGCTTAACAAAACTCTCCCCAGACAACCCCGTGAAATTATAATCGCGCCCAGCTATCAAACAGAATCTGTCAAACAACCATCAATCGATAAACAGCAGAAAGAATCAGAGTTTTCACAGGATGACGCTCAAACACGTGGTGTTTTTATTCATCGTTGCTTGCAGATATTGTGTGAACAAGAAAACAAGGGAAAAAATTCTGAAATACTGCTAAAACGTGTTTGCAGTGAGCTTGGAATAAACAACCGAGGAAAAACTGATGAGCCACACTTAAACAATGAATTAACAGAGTGGCTTAATGAATCGCAAACCGTTTTTAGTCACCCGGAATTTGCGCACCTTTTTGATGCTACCCAGTATTTAAGTGCCTATAACGAGGCACCCGTTCAATACAGGCAGGGAAAAGGAACAAATGGTGCGATGGTTTATGGAATTGTAGACCGCATCATCGTCACTGAAAACGAAGTGTTTGTTATCGACTATAAAACTCATCGCCTGACAGCATCTGATCAAACAAGTGAACTTATAGAACATTATAGCCCGCAAATAGATCTGTATTGCCAGGGAGCAAGCCTGCTATGGCCAGACAAAAATGTACGTGGTTTTTTGCTATTAACCCACAATCTACAGCTGTTAACAGTTTAGACCTGACTGCTAGACTAACAACATTCCTGGTTTTTTAAACCCAGCTAAAGTGCCAGTAACGATTCCAGTCGCTCAAGATCGTTGACCACTTTCCATTCCCCGCCACCTTCTTCAACACGTTGTTTCCAGCCAGCCACACGATCAAGGTATCTACGAGGATCGATATTATCTGCCCGCAATTTCGTGACATTCAAGGCAATAACCTTGTAGCCACTCAGAGGCAATGCAATGCCCTCTCTGACATAACCTTCACGGAGCTCTTCCTTTAGGTCAGAAAACACCAGAATAATTTTATGTCCCGCGCCCGTTTCATTCAGGTACTCAATTGCCTGTAAAATACCGCCAGTGATGTCGGTATGTGAACTACCTTTGACACTCTTCAGGAATTTACTAATGTTTGCCTGGAAAACACGCTTCTGCTCATTGCTGGCACTGGGTCGGTCATCAAAAGTAACCTTGGTGATGATATCCTTTTCACTAAAGCTACCCGTATCTATCCTTGCCACCGCAAAAGAATCACCTGGCTTCAGGTCTGATAACGTAAAATTTATCACTCGCTGCGCCTGATCAAGCTCTTCTGTATAAGTGCCCGATGTATCCATCAACATATAAACGCCGCGAGTGGGGGGAACAGATTTTTCTGACGAACAACCTGTAAAAACAACCACTACCAGCAACAAAAATAAAATAAAATTGGTGTGCTTTTCCATTTTATAATTCCCCGCTCATCAATGTTCCATCATTGTTATGGCCAACGTTATTCGAACGCTTGCCAGATTTCGTTTTAACCACCTGCTCCACCCACAAAGGCACAAAAATCAACAGGTCATATCCGTTTATCAGCATACGACCAGAAAACCGTACCGCACTACCACTCAGGCGCAGCAACCAGACCAGTGATCGAAGACCGGCTACGGTTACAACACCCAGAACCGTGCGCGTGGAATGTATGAATGACTCAAGAGGTATCGCAACAAATGTTAACGCGAAAGGCAAAATAAATCCCATGCCCATTTGCGCGGCTGTTGTTATCCATAAATGAGAATTCTGGACTATTTCAGTTCCACCATCAGCTCTCAGTAGTGCGCGAGTTGCAGCAGCATCCTGCATTAAAAGTTCTCGCATGTAAGCGAGACCCGCTTCAATGCCAGCAAGCGAGAATAAAAATATAAATGCTGCCCACAAAATAATCTTACGTAACTTATCATCCAAAGCGCCAATAACGGGGAACAAGCGCGTTATCCGCAGGGCCTCCATCAAAAACAATCCCATGGCAATCTCAATCAGAATAATCACCATGGCCGCTATACTGGCAACAGGAAAACCCATAATCCGGGCGGTACCGCCCACCATCTCCGACATAGGCGTGGCAATTAAATTAAAATTAATAACTGCACCACCAATCGCTATCGCCAACACGAATCCAGAGATAAAAAACTGGGTCAGAGATGAAGAAGACAACATGCGGGTAGCATGATCGGTTCCTTTTACAATATCTTCATATTCTTCCATGTGACGATCAATTGCTTTGCTGCGCTGCAATAAACTGTCTACATTTTTGTTGACCTGTTTCAAATCCTTATCGACCTTGCGCCAGTGCGGCATCATGTTATTGAGAATTTTATGACGCTCACGACTGGATTTCCGGCATTGAACCATCGCGTCATCACTGGCCTTTTCCAGTGACGTGTGAATATCTTCGAGAATATTACTAACAACAGGGTCACCGTTTGCGGGAATCTTGGCAACTGCCTCAACCGCCGCAATCCAGCCGGGCGGCGCTGGCGGCACTTCCGCGCTGGCCTGGTAATCTTCATCAATACGGGTGATTTCTTCGCTTAAATGTCTCTGTAGCGCAGGATACTCCGCAAGGTCTCGTCGCACTGTGGCATCTATTCTTTCGAATTCCCGATTGATAATACGCTCGGATGCCTCGCGCCCCTGTGCCAGCAATACATCTTTATTACGCAGCAACATTCGTTGCTCTGTACGCGCGACTGCTTTGGAGGAAAGCCTCATGCCGTTATGCACAACTCGACTAAACGACAGAATAGCCTTATGCGCTGGTTCTCTGGCGATATATAAAAATACTGCCAGCAATACAAACCAAATCATGCCTGATGCAAATGCACTGGGCACTATCATATAAATATCCATGAACGAC
Organism: Gammaproteobacteria bacterium; assembly: GCA_030613605.1. Lineage (GTDB taxonomy): Bacteria > Pseudomonadota > Gammaproteobacteria > SZUA-152 > SZUA-152 > SZUA-152. Next base: position 10,715 of record JAUWLO010000009.1, read on the forward strand.
ATGCTAACCTCCTGGTTTTTGGCAAGACACTGCAAGCAAACGCAGCACTGGAACACCTGCTCTCTGCCATCATGTTATAGGACAATAACCGTAAAAAAACACCGACCGAATCACAAATATTCAGCACAGGCGTATTACCCACTAACCTTATAACGTCAGGTTTTTACTGAAAGTTCCACCATGATCATTCGTGGAAGATGATGAGAAACAAGGAGATATAAACACTGGGCGCCAGCAGAATTGCCGGCGCCCGAAATTGTTTCAAACGCTCGATCAGGATTGAATCAGATCAACCCTTTTTCATCTGGCTCAGTATCTGAATCAGGCGTTTAGGCTCAACATAACCAGGAGCAACCTGGCCGTTATCGAACACCAGAGTTGGCGTACCTGTAACACCCACCTGTTTTGCCGCAGCCATATGTCCCAGGATAGTATCCTTACAATCCTTTCCCTTGACCTGAGCAAGTTCTTTTATCTGGGCAAGTTTTGCACCGCCTTTGGCAAAACTCATTGCCTCCTGTGGATTCTTTGCACACCAGACTGACAAAGCCTTCAAATACGATGGTGAACCTACACCGGAGCGAGGATAGGCCAGATAACGAAACTCAATACCTAACTCATTATATTCTGCCATTCGTTTATGCATTTTGCGGCAGTAACCGCAATCAATATCGGTAAACGCGGTAATGGTATATTTTACCTTTTTTGGCGAAAATATAATCATGGCATTCGCGTCAAGATCGTTAACCACTTTTGCCCGACCCACGCGACGTTTTCCTTCCGTTAAATTCGTGCGCGTACTTAAATCATAAAGATCGCCTTCCAATATGTAGCGGCCATTTTTCGATATATAAATAACCTGGGGCCCAAAAATAGCTTCATACATGCCTGGTATAGCTGAATCAGCAATGCTGTCAGGCTTTGCATTGGGCATCAGCGAATTCAACACTTTTGTTACTCGTGCAATGTCCTGATTTTCATCTGCGACTGCAGAAACGCTGAATCCCCATGTCATTACCAGCGACATGGTAAGCGTCATTCCAAAAACAATAGCAGTCTTTAATCTTTGTTTAATCATTACAAACCTCTAAGTCACACTTAATTTGATAACGCGTTTAAAATATATAAGTTTAAAATATACAAATAGTGCCAGAATCAACTAATCTCTGAAATTTGTATACTGTAATGGTAGCTCAAGCTCCTGTTCCTTCAACATCGCCATCACCCCCTGTAAATCATCTCGCTTTTTGCCCGTCACCCTCACCTGTTCTCCCTGGATAGCCGCCTGCACCTTCATTTTACTTTCCTTGATTAACTTAACGATCTTTTTAGCGGCTTCTTTATCAATCCCTTCACGCACGGTCACTTTTTGTCGTGCGACCATATTAGTGGTTTCCGGCTTACCCACATCAAGACTAGCGATATCCACTCCCCGTTTGACCATCTTTTTCTGTAAAATATCCATCATTTGCTGTAATTGAAACTCACCTCCAGCAGACAGGATTAATTCTGCCCCTTTTTGCTCAAACTTCGCATCCGAACCCTTGAAATCAAACCGGGTGGTCACTTCCCGATTGGCCTGATCCACAGCATTGGATAATTCATGCATGTCGACCTCTGAAACTACGTCGAATGATGGCATAACAAAACCTCTCTTTTTTGCCCTGTCTCTTAATGAAACCAGATTATCTGGAAAAGCTATCCGCGGGGATGATGTTGAGCATGCAAGCTCTTGAGCCGCTCCCTGGCTACGTGAGTATAAATTTGTGTGGTGGACAAGTCACTGTGTCCCAGCAGCATTTGCACCACGCGCAAATCAGCACCATGATTAAGCAGGTGGGTGGCGAAACTATGTCGCAAGGTATGGGGCGATAAATTTTTATGGATTCCCGCATGCCGAGCATGTCGTTTAATCACATACCAGAAAGCCTGACGTGACATGGATGCGCCGCGCTGAGTGAGAAACAAATGCTCACTTTCACGCCCCTTGAGTAAATCAGATCGGGCATTTTGCAAATAGTTTTCCAGCCAGTGAGCTGCGGTTTCTCCCATGGGCACAAGACGTTCTTTGTTGCCCTTACCCAAAGTACGCACCACATTCTGACGAAGATTAACCTGCAGCATGCGTAACTCAATCAGCTCTGACACACGCAAACCCGTGGCATACAACAATTCCAGCATTGCCCGATCGCGCAACCCCAATGAGGTGCTGTCATCGGGCGCATTAATCAGGCTTTCAATTTCATCCTCCGTTAAGGCCTTGGGCAAGGAACGCCCTAGCCTGGGGGCATCTATTCGATCACTGGGATCAACCTGAGTCCATCCCTCGCGTAGCGCATGCTGATAAAAGCGTCGCAGACTCGACAATAACCGCGCTGTACTTCTGGGTTTTGAACCGGTTTCTACTCGATTGGCCAAATAGGCCAGCAAATCTTCGCGCTGCGCAGCCAGTAGACCGCTGCTGTTTTTTTTATCCAACCTCTTTTTCAACCAGCTGGCAAATCCGGTGAGATCCTGACGATAAGCCGCCAACGTATTTTGACTCAAGCCCCGCTCCATCCATAACGCATCCAGAAAGCGATCTATCTCCGTGGGATCAGTCACCCGAATAACCCTCATGTGCCAGCAGGGCTCTTTTTATAGCCATTTTTTCCCCATCCACCTCGCCGGCATAACCACCCATCCCCTGCAGGGAAACAATGCGGTGGCAAGGCACCACAACGGGTACTGGATTGCGGCGACAGGCCTGGCCCACAGCCTGCGCACCACTGCTCAATCGACTGGCCAGCTGGCCGTAAGTATCTGTGGTACCGGCAGGCACTTTACTCAATGCTCGCCACAGGCGATGCTGAAAAGGTGTTCCCGCAAGGTCTAACGGCAGATCAAAATGCCACTGTGGATCCTCAAAATAACATTCCAGTTGACGAACAACCTCTTTCGCTAATTTATCTGCGGGATCCTGGGCAGGAAGATCGTGAACATAATCAATTCCAGCCAGGCCCTTGTCTGTCGTGGTAATGGCCAGGCTCAGACTGGTATTACCAAAACCGGCAAGAGGAAAAGGAATAACGGAACTGTAGTTTATAAGAGTGCCCACAAGAGCATCCGCTAGATGAGCAACAGGCCGAATAGATTGATGGGCACTCATGGGGTCTATTCTGGCCCATTTCGTACAGAAAAGCCGCAAAAGCCGTTCGCGGTCGATAAAGAACACATTCGGCCCAACCATGTGCCTATGTTATCAGGGGAAGTCGGTGCCCCCTGAGCTCGGTTTTGTGACTTGGTTCACGTTTCACGTCGAATTGATGGCACATACTTCCTGTTAATTCAGTTTAAACAATCAACTGGAATACAGTGAAAAAGTATTAATTGGGTGAAGGAGGAATAACTTATGACTTCTGATATTTTTCGTGCAACCGTAATGATTGCTGGAATGACTCTCTTTTACATATTCGGCACATCCACAATGTAGGCCATCAGCAACCGTATATCACAGCAAAAAATGTGGAAAAAAAAGCCCGGTAGAAACCGGGCTTTTTTAGCTTTAAAAAGCTTTATTTCGTAGCGGAAACGGTCAAAGCTTCTCTTTGATACGTGCAGCCTTACCCTGCAAACCACGCAGATAATACAGTTTGGCACGACGCACATCACCACGACGTTTCACTTTAATTTCACTGACTAGCGGGCTGTATGTCTGGAACACACGCTCCACGCCTTCGCCATGGGAAATCTTTCGTACGGTGAAAGAGGAGTTCAGGCCACGGTTGCGCTTGGCAATCACAATACCTTCAAAGGCCTGTAAACGCTCGCGTTCACCTTCCTTAATTTTTACCTGTACGATAACGGTATCGCCTGCTCCAAATGCAGGGATTTCCTTAGTCATTTGTTCTGCTTCGAGTTCTTCAATAATGTTGCTCATGTCCTGCTCCAATCAATTTCGGTTCATTGGGGTCTATCCAACGAAAGTGCGGCGCATTCTACCCCTTCTAGCGCTTGTAATAAAGGGCACCCGCAATAAAGTGTACAAGCGGGAATAAAGCACCAATGACACCCTGTTCTAATTCCGCCCATGATCCTGAATAAATTCGTCCAACAGTTGCTGCTCAAGCTCATTGAGATCCCGCTGTTTCAATAATTCCGGTCGTCGCAACCAGGTGCGGCCCAATGCCTGTTTCTGCCGCCAACGCTCAATCGCCTTGTGATCACCGCCCCGCAACACCTCGGGCACGTTCAAACCATCAATCTCTTCGGGCCGTGTGTAGTGAGGATAGTCCAGCAGGCCCTCAGAAAATGAATCCTGATCCGCTGAATCCTCGTGCCCCAGCGCCCCGGGTAATAGTCGGGTCACCCCGTCGATAAGCACCATGGCTGCCAGTTCCCCGCCACTAATGACATAGTCACCGATGGACCATTCCTGGTCGATTTCCGCCTCAATAAGGCGCTCATCGACACCTTCATAACGACTGGCCACCAGTATCAAACCGGGTAAAGCGGCCAGCTCACGTAAGCCAGCCTGATCCAGCACTCGCCCCTGTGGTGACAAGTGGATCACTGGCGCCCCCTCAGGTGCATTCTCTCGGGCCTTGTGGATGGCAGTCCTCAGAGGCTCCACCGTCATTACCATGCCCGGGCCGCCACCATAAGGCCGATCATCCACCGTGCGATGCTTATCTGTGGCGTAATCCCGCGGATTCCAGTGCTGAATATTGACCAGCCCCTGGTCAACAGCGCGTCCCGTAATGCCCGAACGGCTCACTGCATCCAGCATTTCAGGAAAAAGCGTAACGACGTTTATTTGCATATTTGATTATTTAACCCTGCCAGCCAGCCCTGACGTTGTAAGGTGGCTAGTCAAAATCAGGATCCCAGTCGATGCGGATGAAACCAGCGTCAATATCCACTTCGTGGACAATGTGGCCCATCACGTAAGGAATAAGTCGTTCGCGTTCACCTTTGACCACCAACACATCATTGGCGCCTGTGGCTTCTATGTGATCCACAGTGCCAAGAGAAGTACCATCCAGAGTTTTCACTTCCAGACCCTCAAGGTCAACCCAGTAGTATTCTCCTTGCGGGGGCTCCGGCAGTTGATCCCGTCGAATCGCGATTTCCTGTCCGCCCATCAGCAGAGCGGCATCACGATCATCGCAGCTTTCAAATCGGGCAATGATACCTTTGGCGTGGGTTTTTGCCTCCAGCAGCGGGGCTTCAATCCATGCCGCAGATTCTGAAGATGCTCTGGAATCTGTTTTTCTGGAAGCTGGCCCCCTGGAATCAAAGTACCAGGGATCATAATCAAGTATATTTTTTACCGATTCGGTGAAAGATTGCACTTTCACCCAGCCGCGAACCCCGTAAGGCGCCCCGATCTTACCGACCGTGATATACACAGGATCTTTTTTTGAGGTGTTGGGAGACATGCTGTTGGTCGATATAGCCGGTTGAATACCAGTGGCCAGACCTTAAACAAACCCGCCACCCTGACCGGGCAGCGTGGTTGTATGGGTTGTTATGTAAGCAACAGTTAGGCAGCAGCGCTTTTCTTAAGTAGGCTGGAAACGCGATCGGAAGGCTTGGCACCTTTGGACATCCAGTAGTCTACACGGTCACGGTCGATGCGTAATGGCTCTTCAGCACCCTTAGCACCAGGATTGAAAAAGCCCAGACGTTCGATAAAACGACCGTCACGTTTGTTGCGGCTATCGGTCACAACAATGTGGTAGAAAGGACGCTTTTTTGCGCCGCCACGTGATAAACGTATGGTTACCATTTGAATTCTATTCCTTCTCTTAATCTAATTAATAATTCGATGTCTGTATCGGATACCCTGCTCGACACCCCTGATTAGGCAGGCCGACTCGAACACAGCGGCGCATTTTACGCCAATCAGGCTCAAAAGGAAACGCCAGACACCTAAATGAGAGAGATTTTGCAGAAAATGCCTGAATAGGCGGCATCCCTGCACGCTGCTTACGTATCAGGCTGGTAATAAGCCAACTGTGGATCAGATCTACCTCATCATTATCACTGTTTTGCCCACAACTTGAGCCAATATATTGCGCTATTTGCCCAATTTTGCTATAAACGCGCCCTTAATTTTAATGTACACGTGTGCAGGAGCAGTTAGATGGCCGTAAAGAAAAAAGCAGCGCCAAAGAAAAAGGCAGTAGCCAAAAAAACCACGGCTAAAAAGTCAGCCGTGAAGAAAAAGGCTGTGGTCAAAAAAGTTGCCGCTAAAAAACCAGCGCCAAAGAAAACTACGGTAAAGAAAAAGTCCGCTGCTAAACCAGCCGCCAAAAAAACTGTAGCCCGCAAATTGTCTGACAACCTGGACTTCACCAACTTTACTCCTTACAAGGAAAAAAAGAGTGAGGAGTACATGAACCCTGCTCAGGTTGAGCATTTCCACATGATTCTTAATGGCTGGAAACAGCAACTGATGGACAAAGTGGATGAAACAGTTCATCACATGCAGGATGACGCAGCCAACTTCCCTGACCCCAACGACAGGGCCAGCCAGGAATCTGAATTTGCCATGGAATTGCGTACGCGGGATCGGGAACGCAAATTGATCAAAAAAATTGATGAATCAATCACCGCGCTGGATGCAGATGATTACGGTTACTGTTCCAAGTGTGGTATTGAAGTGGGCATTCGTCGACTGGAGGCTCGTCCTACAGCAACCCAGTGTATTGATTGCAAAACACTAAACGAAATCCGCGAAAAACAGTACGGAAAATAGATTGCTGGAAGCAGGTTACTGACAACAAATAGAATAGCTGTCTGCCACCTATCCTCTCTCACACCACGAGAAAGACGAGGCAGGCAGCAGTTCCCCTGACCTGTTTCAGCGCTGCTACAATATTTTCAACGCTATCTTTAGTCCGTCAGTCCGTCGATTCCAGATCGTTAATCCGAAGATGATTGGATAAGGCAAAACTTTTGACAAAGGCAAACGCACCCGGGTTTTCCTTCTCCAGAGCCTCCTGCACCAACAAACACTTTTGCCCTTTGAAAACACAGGGGCGTACAGAACCGTACTTCAACCGATGATCCGGCCCAAAACTCGCCAGCGCGCCCGATAAACGTTCGACCCAGTCGCTTGGTCGAAACCTGCCACCATCTTCCATGGTGCCTTCAATAACCCAATGTTTCACTGTTACTACCCCCTAACAAAAAGCTCCCCAAGAATGTACTCCTACTCACCGTTGTCGTCCGAACCAAAAATAGCATTAGGTTCTTCTTTATTATTATTCTTTTATTATAGTTTTGATTCTGTGAACAGCTCGTCGTTACAAAAAAATGTTGGTTAAAATACGCATCATTATCGGATAATGACGCATAGTGTAATCATATAAAGAGATTCAATCGCGTCAGCGATTTCAATCACAAGGCAACGCCAGTGTTATTAAAAGGTTCCGCACCATGAGTAATTCTTATCGGGGTCGCTTCGCGCCATCACCCACCGGGCCATTGCATTTCGGCTCCCTGGTTGCAGCCGTGGGCAGTTATTGCCAGGCCAAAAGCCAGGGCGGTGAATGGCTGGTGCGCATGGAAGACCTGGATCCGCCCCGCGAGGTACCCGGCGCTGCAGATGACATACTGAGAACTCTGGAGGCTTACCATCTAAACTGGGATGACACTGTGCTTTACCAAAGCCAGCGACTTGATGCCTACGAACACGCGTTAAACCAGCTTGCCACTAATGGACACACCTTCCCTTGCGCCTGCACGCGCAAATCCATCGCAGCCAATTCATCTCTAAACATCTACCCAGGTACGTGCCGAAACGGGCTCGCTCCCGACGCAACAGCTCGAGCTACCAGAGTCCGGGTTAATTCAGACACGGTAAATTTCCACGATGGCCTTCAGGGTACACAGAAGATTAATCTGGAATCTGATGTAGGTGATTTTGTGGTAAAGCGAGCCGACGGTTTGTTCGCCTATCATCTGGCTGTAGTGGTCGACGATGCCTTTCAGGAAATCAGTGAAATTGTCCGTGGCACCGACCTGCTGGATTCCACGCTTCATCATCTTTACCTGCAAAAATTACTCGCGCTTCAAATACCCCGGTATGTCCATTTCCCTGTTGCCGTAAACGCACAGAAAGAAAAGCTCAGCAAACAAACACACGCCCCTGCTATAAACACAACTCAACCGGGTGCTATGCTGGAAAAGGCACTGACATTTCTTGGCCATGAACCCGACGCCGATGTAATAAATGCCAATCCCGAAACTCTATTAGAGTGGGCAGTCAAAAATTGGGACCTGGAACGAATTCCCAGGCAACTGACCATTAGCGTTTGATTTAACCCTGACAAGCTAAACAAAAGATTTATCCATAAACTTACCGACCTGAACCTGATGACCTGTTTTTTATGACAAAATGCTAATGGCTTAATTCTAATGAAACAGACCGATCCATTCGTTAAACAATTCCGTGGCTCCTTCATCAGTATGTTGCGCTGGCCGCAACTGGATACATTGTGGGAAACCCTGAGACAAAATTCCGGAGCCGGCTGGTATGCCTATGCCGTGGGTGAAGACCCACCGGAAACACCGCTTACTGCGGATCAAATGGATACCTTTCTCACCGAGATTCACGACTTGCTCCGTAAAGAACATGAGGAAGATTATTGCGGCATTGTTTATGCGGATGATGCCCAGAATCCGAGCTTCGTTAAAATTTACGATCCCAACAACCTGGGCGTGACCTGTGGTTTTAGCAATAACCCGCCACTGCCAGGCTGGACCTTAAGTCTTATCCAGCCCTGTGACCTGGAACATGCCCTGCCGCCTCCCGGCAATCGTAAACGTTGGTGGCAACGCCTCTTTCAGCATCAGTAATCACTTGTTACCATGAGCAAAGAATTTTGCTCAAACAACACCATTTAATACAATACGAAAAACTAGTTTCAGGGGGATGCATGGCCAACCTAGAGTCAACGCTGCAAGAGAATCGCCTGTTTGAACCTGCACAGGACTTTTCCAGCAAGGCCCGATTAAAAAGTCGGGACGAACTCGAAGCCCTGCGTCAAAAAGCCGAAAACGATCACGAAGGCTTCTGGGCCGATCTTGCACGTACCGAGATGGACTGGCACAAACCTTTCGAAACCATTCTCGATGACAGCAATGCCCCGCATTACCAGTGGTTTAATGATGGTGAAATCAATGTCTCCTACAACTGTCTTGATCGACATCTCGCCACCAAAGCCGAAAAAACTGCCATCATTTTCGAGGGCGAAAAAGGCGATACCCAACATATTACCTACGCCCAGTTGCATGCCGATGTCTGTCGTTTTGCCAATGGCCTGAAATCTCTGGGCGTTGTCTCCGGTGACCGGGTGGTGATTTACATGCCCATGGTTCCTGAAGCGGTAATTGCCATGCAGGCCTGTGCCCGTATTGGCGCAACTCACTCGGTGGTGTTCGGCGGTTTCTCTGCTGAAAGCCTGAAAGATCGTATCGAAAATGCGGGTGCCAAAGTGGTCATCACCGCGGATGGTGGTTTTCGCGGTGGCAAAATCGTTGAACTCAAAGCAGCAACGGATGAAGCCCTGGCCAACGGCTGCAAGACCATCGAAAAAGTCGTGGTGCTAAAGCGTACCGATCACACCATCCACTTTGATGACAGCCGTGACATCTGGTGGTCAGATCTTGTTGATAATCAGGCAGACAGCTGTGAACCCGAATGGGTGAATAGTGAACATCCCCTGTTTCTGCTTTACACCTCTGGTTCTACCGGCAAACCCAAAGGCATCCAGCATTCCACCGGCGGCTATCTGCTCAATGCCATCATGACCATGCAATGGGTATTCGACATCAATGATGAAGATATCTTCTGGTGCACCGCTGACGTTGGCTGGATCACCGGCCATACCTACGTGGCATACGGGCCTCTCGCTGTAGGCGCCACTATGCTGATGTACGAAGGCGCACCCACCGTGCCGGATGCCGGCCGCTTCTGGAAAATTTGCCAGGACCACAAAGTCACTATTTTTTATACCGCCCCCACGGCGATTCGTGCCCTGATGAAAGCCGGTGGCGACGAAACCCCAGCGAAATATGACCTTTCCAGTCTTCGTTTGCTGGGCACGGTGGGCGAACCCATCAATCCCGAGGCCTGGATGTGGTATCACAAAGTCATCGGTGGCGAGCGCTGCCCCATTGTTGATACCTGGTGGCAGACCGAAACCGGCGCCCACATGATCGCCCCCGTTCCTGGCGCTGTGGCCACCAAGCCCGGTTCCTGCACCCTGCCTTTGCCGGGCATTGCGGCCGACATCGTCGATGCCGATGGCAACAGCATTACCGAACCCAACCAGGGCGGCGTGCTGGTAATCCGTAAACCCTGGCCATCCATGATTCGTACCGTGTACGGCGATGAACAACGTTATTACGATACCTACTGGGAAATGTTCGACGGCAAACTCTATGTGGCAGGTGACAATGCCCGCCGTGATGAAGACGGTTATTTCTGGATCATGGGCCGCATCGATGATGTGCTCAATGTCTCCGGCCATCGCCTGGGGACCATGGAAGTCGAATCGGCGCTGGTAGCACACCCTAAAGTGGCCGAGGCGGCAGTGGTCGGCTATCCCCATGACATCAAAGGTGAAGGCATCTTCGCTTTTGTGGTGTTACGAGGAGAACGCCCCACCGATGGCATCGACGAAACACTCACC
>JAUWLO010000140.1 GCA_030613605.1 Gammaproteobacteria bacterium
AACATTCGCTCAGGACTTCCAGCGGAATACTGGAGGTATTGGTGGCCAGAATGGCATCAGTTTTTATTTGTGGTTCGATCTGGCGATAGAGCGTTTGTTTTGCCTCAATATCTTCAAAAATAGCTTCGATGATGACATCAGCCTGTGCGATACCATGGCCATTGATATCGGGTATCAGCCGATCCAGAGCCTGTTGAATAAGAAGCGGCTGTTTGAGTTTCTTTTTATACAGTTTAGCGGCGCGTTGAATGACTTTTGCCAGGGGGGCTTCTTTGCGATCCTGAAGGGGGACGTTCATACCGCGTAATGCACACCAGGCAGCGATATCACCACCCATTACGCCACCGCCGATGACGTGGACACGTTTAGGCGTGAAGAGTTTTTTATCACCCTGCGATTTAAGATCTTCCTGCAGAAAAAATACGCGGATCAAATTTTTCGCGGTACTGCCTAATATTAATCTGGCGACGGAAATTTCTTCGCCATTTAACATGGCCTGTTTATTGCCACCATGTTTGGCCCATAAATCAATCAGGGCATAGGGTGCAGGATAATGTTCAGGCGAGGCTTTTTTGGCGACCTGTTTGCGTAAAAACTTGGCGAGCAAGGGACGTACCAATGCACTATTTGTTGCGCGCTTCCACCAGACCAGTTTGGTTTTGCGCGGTGGCTTGAGAATCATGCTGCTTGCCGCGGTGCGAAGATGTCGTGCCGGAATAGCGTGGTGGATAATGCCGAGTTTTTTTGCTGCCCGGGCGCTGATTACGCGTCCGCTGAGCATGAGATCCATGGCCGCTGGTGCGCCGATGAGCTGTGGTAGCCGTGCAGCACCGCCGAAACCGGGATGAATGCCCAGGCGCACTTCGGGTAAACCAAATTTTGTGGAAACGTCATTGTCGGCAATGCGATAGTCGCAGCCTAACGCCAGCTCCAGTCCGCCGCCAAGACAAAAACCGTGAATCAATGCGACGGTGGGAAACCGTTGGCGCTCAATGCGATTAATGACACTTTGACCGCGACGGATCAGTTTGCGTGCCTGATCCATGTTTTCGATTTTGGTGAATTCATTTATATCGGCACCGGCGATAAAGCCACTGCTTTTGTCGGAAAGAATCACCAGGCCAGTGGGGCGTTCCGTTTCCAGTTCATCAAGGATGTTGTCCAGTTCATCGACGACTTCACGTCCCAGTGAATTGGCGCCGGCATCCGCTTTGTCGAGGTGTAGCCAGGCGATGTTGTCTGCATCGGTTTCCAGTCGCCAGTGTTTGTGCTTAACGGTCATGTTTTTTTCCTAAGACCTACCTGTAACATTAGCCTCTTTCCACCAACATGGCGCCACCCTGACCACCACCAATGCAAAGGCTGGCCATGCCGCGGTGGGCGGTGTTGCGTTCCAGCACATGTAATAAATGCAGAACAATGCGTGCACCGCTGGCACCGACCGGATGGCCGATGCTGACGCCGCCGCCGTCGATGTTGAGTGTGTCCATGTTGAGCTCACCCATGGTGCCGCGAATATGCAATTCTTCCCTGCAATACTTGGCTTCCTTCCAGGCCTCAGTGTTGGCTAAAATTTGTGTGGCAAACGCTTCGTTGATCTCCCAGTAATCGATATCGTCCAGAGAAAATTTATGGCGCTTGAGGATGGGCGTCATGGAATGCACAGGCCCCAGCCCCATTTGTGCCGGGTCGAGACCAGCCCATTCGCTATCAACGATGCGTCCCAGGACTGGCAGGTTCCATTTGCGGACAGCTGATTCGGAAGCCAGCAATAAAAGTGCAGCACCATCAGTGATCTGGGCGCTGTTACCAGCAGTGACTTTGCCGAAGGGACGATCGAAGACGGGTTTGAGTGTGCCGAGCTTTTCGACGCTGGAATCTCGGCGCAGACCATCGTCTTCATTATAGAAGTGCCCCTTTATGTCATAGATGGTTTCGATTTCATTCAGGAAGCCTTCGTCCTGCGCGTTGGCCAGTAGTTGATGTGAGCGCACGGCAAAGCTGTCCATTTGATCGCGCGAGACACCAAACCGATCCGCAAGAAGCGCGGCGGTTTGCCCCATGGATAAACCCACCACGGGATCAGTGAGTCCGCGTATTAGGCCGATAACGGGTGTGAGGTAGGCGGGTTTTAACTGGCCTAATACCTTGAGACGCGCTCCCAAAGTTTTTGTTCTGGCCCAGGCCCCCAACCAGGTCACCATAGATTCGGCCAGCAGTACTGGCGCATGGCTCATGGATTCTACACCGCCGGCTAACACTAGATCAGAACGGCCATGAGCAATGTTTTGCACGGCACAATCCAGCGCCTGTAAACCCGAGGCGCAGTTGCGTTGTACTGTCCATGCAGGGACATGTTTTTCACAGCCCAGACGCAAGGCAATAATGCGAGCGATATTGGCCTCATCCGGGCCAGGCATGACGCAACCCATGATGACCTCATCAAGATTGCCCGCTTCAAAGTTTTGCCGTGCCATCAGCGGTTGGCCCGCACCGACGGCAAGGTTAGCGGCTGAAAAAGGGCCCGGTTTGCCGCGCGCTTTTAAAAAAGGGGTTCGGGAGCCGTCCACAATATAAACGGGTCGAACCACTTTTTTTATTTGTTTGGGTTGGGTTTTGCTGGTCGTCATTTTAGTTTGGCCATAATGTCTTCCGTTACGATTTTTTAAGCTGCCTATTCGACTGATTGCATGCGGGTGTGACAGATGAGTGCTTCTTTATCGAATTCATCCACCATGATGGCATCACGGGTTGCTTCTAATGCTTCCAGCAGTAACGCGTATTCTTTGTTATCAACGATGCTGAGCCTGTGGGCTTGCTCGTATTGTTCATGCAGGGAGCCACGATTGAGTTCGCCGCTTTTGAGTGCGGCGCGGATTTTTTTCTCAATGGGTGCCGTTTCCATTTGTAAACCCAGTGCATGCTCAAGACGGCCAAGGGCCTGTTTGGTATCTGTGGGCATGTAAATGCCTCGGGTCAGGCGGTCACGTGCATCCGAGGGGGATAACAATAAATCCGCACACTGGTGTCCCAAATGATCAGATGGACCGGCGTAGGGTTTACCGATCGGAAAAACCAGAAGGCGCATCAGCCATGCAGCGGGTCGATTGGGGAAATTTTTTAACAGTCCGTTGATGCTGTGTTTCATTTCATGCAGGGCATGATCACAAACCCAGTGCAGTAGTGGTAAATCTTCGCGAGGTCTTGCCTGGTCCTCGAAACGTTTTAGCGCGGCAGAGGCGAGATAGAGATGACTTAAGACATCGGCCAGACGACCTGAAAGTTTTTCACGACGTTTGAGTTCGCCACCCAGTACCAACAATGAAACGTCCGAGACCAAAGCAAAAGCAGCGCTCATGCGGCTGAGCTGTTGGTAACAACGTTTTGTAGAACCACGGACAGGTGATGCGGTTAGTCGTGCCCCAGTGAGTCCCAGCCACAGGCTTCGTAATGCATTACTGATCGCAAAACCCGCATGGCCAAAAAAGGCGCGATCGAAATCTGCCTTGTCGTTGTTGGCGATCGCCTGCATTTCACGAAACACAAAAGGGTGACAGCGGATGGCGCCCTGCCCAAAAATAATCAGTGTGCGGGTGAGTATGTTGGCACCTTCTACCGTAATGCTAATGGGTATGGCCTGATAAACGCGCGCCAGAAAATTGCGTGGGCCCATACAGATGGCACTACCACCCTGAATGTCCATGGCATCGTTTACAACTATGCGCATACTTTCTGTTAAATGATATTTAACCACAGCTGAAATTACGGAAGGACTTTCACCCATGTCGACTGCGCTGGCGGTAAGTGTGCGGGCGGCTTCCATCATGTAGGTAAGGCCTGCCATACGAGCCAGAACCTCTTCAACACCTTCGAAACGTCCAATGGGGGTTTTAAATTGTTTGCGTACGCGGGCATAAGCTCCGGTGCCACGACACATGAGCTTTCCTGCGCCAGTGGAAAGCGCAGGCAGGGATATGGAACGTCCTGCAGCCAGACTTTCCATTAACATGCGCCAGCCCTGGCCTATTTGTTTTTGGCCGCCAATGATCCAGTCCATGGGGATGAAAACATCCTTGCCGCGATTGGGGCCGTTCATGAAGGCCTGGTTTAGCGGGAAATGACGATTGCCAATATCAACGCCGGCTGTATCGGTTGGAATTAACGCACAGGTAATACCCAGTTCTTCTTTGTCGCCCAACAGGTGATCCGGATCAAACATTTTAAAGGCAAGCCCCAGTACAGTCGCGACCGGTCCCAGAGTGATATAACGTTTTTCCCAGTTAAGGCGAATGCCCAGCACATCTTTTTCACCATTGAAATCGGCTGTGCAGATGATGCCGATATCCGTCATCGCGGCGGCATCAGAACCGGCATCCGGAGAGGTCAGCGCAAAACAGGGGACTTCTTTGCCTTTGGCAAGATTGGCAAGGTAAAAATCTTTTTGTTCATCCGTTCCATAGTGCAACAGTAATTCAGCGGGCCCCAGTGAATTGGGAACCATGATGGTAACTGCGGCAGTAATGGATCGACTGGCAATTTTCATTACTACCGATGAGTGAGCAAGTGCAGAGAATCCCAGGCCACCGTATTTTTTAGGAATGATCATGCCGAAAAAACCATTATCTTTTATGTAGGCCCAGACTTCTGGTGGCAGGTCGCGGTCTTCCTGGGTGATGACCCAGTCATCGATCATTGAGCACAGTGTATCGGTGGGGCCATCAAGAAAGGCGCGTTCTTCGGCAGAAAGTTTGGGTGCCGGAGTACTTAATAATTTTGACCACTTTGGCTGGCCGGAAAAAAGTTCTCCGTCCCACCAAACGCTGCCGGCCTCCAGTGCTTCTCGTTCAGTGTCAGACATGGATGGCATGACTTTTTGGAATGTCGAGTATAAGCGGTCGCTTACCAGCGACCTTCTTAGCGATGCGACATTAAGCGGAATGGCGATTAGTAAAAATATGCTCCAGAGGAAAAATTGCGTAAAGCCACCCGCTCCACCCCAGGTGCTCCAGGATACCAGTGTTGCTATGAGTGCCAGCGTCCCCACTAGCAGTGGCAGGCGGTGGTAAAACAGCCCCCAGATAATGCCGACAAAACCCAGTAACCAGAGTAAGTTCATTTAGTTTGTGCCTTGTTCCGGTTTCGGTGGAATTTCAGGTGAGACCTTTTCAGTAATGCCTGCTTTGGTTGCCGATGCTGATTCACTGTTTGACCCGTTAATTGTGACTTGTGTAATTCCATCGATGCCTGGTATGTAACATTCATGTTCACTGTCACATATCAAGCCTTCT
>JAUWLO010000157.1 GCA_030613605.1 Gammaproteobacteria bacterium
CTGTTTGTCGGAGTAGGATCGGTAACCAACAGACCTCCACACCTGTTCTAATAATAAGGAGAAACGTATGTCGACGTACCTGCTGTTTGCCCTACTGTCCGCTGTATTCGCCATTATCTACGGCATCATCCTCATCCAGAAAATTTTAAAACTCTCGCCAGGCAACGAGAAAATGCAGGAAATCGCCAGAGCTATTCAGGAAGGCGCCTCTGCCTATCTCAAACGTCAGTATCTATCCATTGGCATTGTTGGGATTATCCTGTTTGCCGTCATCCTGGTGGCACTCGGTGCCACAACCGCTCTGGGATTTGCCTTCGGCGCCATACTTTCGGGATTGACCGGCTTTATCGGTATGCATGTTTCGGTACGCACCAATTTACGCACCACAGAAGCGGCTCGACAGGGGCTTAATCCGGCATTGCAAGTGGCCTTTCGTGGCGGAACGGTTACCGGAATGCTGGTGGTTGGGCTTGGGCTATTAGGAGTCGCAACCTTTTATGGCGTCTTACAGGAACTAACACCTGCGGGTGAAGCAGTGAAACTGGCACCGCTGATCGGTTTTGCCTTTGGCGGCTCGCTGATCTCTATTTTTGCGCGACTCGGTGGCGGCATCTTCACCAAGGGTGCCGATGTGGGCGCTGATCTGGTTGGCAAGGTTGAATCCAACATTCCTGAAGATGATCCGCGCAATCCGGCGGTTATTGCGGATAACGTGGGTGATAACGTGGGTGACTGTGCTGGCATGGCAGCCGATTTATTTGAGACCTACGCCGTCACCATCATCGCCACCATGATTATGGGAAGCTACATCCTGGGTGATGGAGTTAATTCTACTAACGCCGTCCTTTACCCGTTGGTTCTGGGTGGTGTTTCCATATTTTCCTCCATTATTGGCACCTGGTTTATCCGGGTTAAGCAAGATGGCAAAGTCATGAATGCCCTGTATCGGGGTCTTATTGTGGCGGGCGTAATAGCTGCTGCCGTATTTTATCCGGTAACAGAGATGCGCATGGCGGATAACGGCAGCTTCACGACCATGCAGCTTTATGGCGCGGCCATGGTGGGCCTGATGGTCACTGCGCTACTGGTTGTTATTACCGATTATTATACGGCGACAGAATATTCACCCGTACGTCGTGTTGCAGCGGCCTCTACCACCGGCCATGGCACTAACGTCATCGCTGGTCTTGCGCTGTCTATGCGTTCAACGGCCATGCCGGTTATTGTCGTTTGTATGGGGATTGGTGTTGCACATTACTTTGCCGGTCTGTACGGCATTGCCATTGCCGCCACATCCATGCTTTCCATGACAGGCATTATCGTAGCCCTGGATGCCTATGGCCCGATTACTGACAATGCCGGTGGCATTGCCGAAATGGCTAATCTGGAACCCGAGGTACGCAAAACCACCGACCAGCTCGACGCCGTGGGTAATACCACCAAGGCGGTTACCAAGGGTTATGCGATTGGCTCTGCAGGACTGGCCGCGCTGGTACTGTTTGCCGATTACACCCGGGAACTATCCATCCATAGCGGCGAACTTTTAACCTTTGATCTATCCAATCACATGGTCATTATCGGCCTGTTTATCGGCGGCATGATTCCTTACCTGTTTGGCGCTATGGCGATGGAAGCTGTGGGTGTTGCAGCCAGTGCGGTGGTGCTCGAAGTGCGTCGCCAGTTCAAGGAAATGCCCGGCATCATGGATGGCACTCAAAAGCCGGATTATTCTGCGGCCGTCGATCTGCTCACCAAATCAGCGATCAGGGAAATGATTATTCCTTCTATTTTACCGGTGCTCATACCCGTTTTTGTAGGGCTGGCGCTGGGGCCGCAGGCATTGGGTGGCGTACTGGTGGGTGCCATCGTCACCGGCCTGTTTGTCGCTATTTCAATGACCACCGGTGGTGGTGCCTGGGACAATGCTAAAAAGTACATTGAAGACAATAACCACGGCGGTAAAGGTTCTGAGGCTCATAAGGCATCCGTAACCGGTGATACCGTAGGAGATCCCTATAAGGATACCGCTGGCCCTGCAATTAACCCCCTGATCAAGATCATCAACATTGTTGCCTTGTTGATGGTACCGATTTTGTAGATTAAGAGTGTGAAAATAAGAGTGAGCTGAAATGAAATCACAGCTTGTTAACTGCTAGACTTAACCTGAAATGAATTAATCATCCAGTCGGAGAAAAACATGGCCCGCATACAACTTGCACCTGACATTGAATTTAAAATGGATATCGAGCTGAAAGAAATTGATGCGGGAACCCGCGATTACGATGTCCAACAGTACAAAAAAGAAATCCTCGCCGTTTTTAATGATCGCCTGAAACGGGCATTTCCGGAAGGCTACAGGATGTCCGCTGTTGAATTTGGTCTGGATACTGGTTGGCACGAAGAGCTCAAGCTCCCAGGCGACGACAGCCCTGTTATTACCTAAATCGTTACCTGATACTTCGCACAAGGTATTTCTCCAGAAAAAAGGGGGCCATGGTCATTTTCCATGGCCTCTTGCTACCCTCCTGGCTATTGACTAAAAAGCCAACTCAGGCAATATGCTGCTAAACTTAAAGCTAGAATTAGATTAGAATACACCCTCCTCAATTTACCTCTACACTCTATGACACCTGCTGAATACTGCCAGAATAAGGCTGCAAAAAGCGGCTCCAGCTTTTATTACAGCTTTCTGTTCCTGCCTGAAAAACAACGCCTGGCCATTACTGCGCTCTACGCATTTTGCCGGGAGGTCGATGATGTCGTGGACGAATGTCGCGATATGGATGTTGCCCGCACCAAATTGAACTGGTGGCGAGAGGAAATTCGCAACACTTTTAATAAAGAAACCACACCGAACCATCCCGTATGTCAGCAGCTTAGAAACATCATCGAACAATTTGACCTGCCCCAGGAACACTTCCTGGAAATAATCGATGGCATGGAGATGGATTTACTGCAAACGCGTTATGCAACGTTCACCGAACTTGCACTTTATTGTTATCGCGTCGCCAGCGTGGTTGGGTTGATGGCTGCGGAAATATTTGGATACCGGGACAAAGAAACGCTTAAGTATGCACACGACCTTGGCATGGCATTTCAACTCACCAATATATTGCGTGACGTGAAAGAAGATGCATCACGAGGAAGAATATACATACCAGCAGAAGAACTCGAAAAATTTGGCGTTACTGAGAATGATATCCTCAGGCATCAGTGTAATGATGCTATGCGGGAACTAATGGATTTTCAGGCAAAACGTGCAAGAGAATATTATGACAAGGCGTTTTCGCTGCTACCTGAAAAAGACCGCTACACGCAACGCACTGGCCTGATCATGGCAACAATCTACATGGCGACATTAACAACGATTGAAACCAATAGCTGTCAGGTGCTGGAAAAACGTGTATCACTCAGCCCCATCCGGAAATTATGGCTTAGCTGGAAAACGGCAAGGCAGGAAAAACGTCGTTTCAATAGTTACCGCCATGACAACCGCTATAAAAATCAAGCAAACGACGACCAGTCAGTAAATTAACAATATTTTATGCCCCAAAAACTATTGCAGCAAAACTCAAATAACCGTGTTGTTATCGTCGGCGGCGGTTGGGCTGGGCTTTCGGCTGCGGTTGAACTGACACGGCACAAAATTCCGGTCATTGTGCTGGAATCTGCCAAACAACTTGGAGGCAGGGCTCGAAGTGTTCAGTTAGATTCACTTCATGTAGACAATGGTCAACACATGTTACTTGGAGCCTATGAGGCAACGCTGGAATTATTGCGCCATATCGGCGTCAATGAAAGCGAAGTGTTTGAGCGCCAGCCTCTTTCACTACAGTGGTTGCGTCCCAATGGGAACCCAGTTTCATTAAAGACTCCAAAATTACCTGCACCACTACACCTTGCCTGGGCATTATTAAATGCCAAAGGTCTGTCTTTTCGTGACAGATTATCGGCATTGAATTTTTGCCGCGTTCTTCAAAAAACAAATTTCACTATAGAAAAAGACTGCAATGTCGAGTTTTTACTTAAAGAACATCGCCAATCAGCTGTTCTCATTAAATCAATATGGGAACCCCTGTGTATCGGTGCACTTAACACGCAGATTCACGAGGCATCCGCACAGTTATTTCTACGCACCTTAGGGGATAGCTTCAACCATTCCAGAAAAGATTCTGATATTTTATTAACACGTAAAAATCTTGGTGACATCCTCCCTCAACCCGCAACGGATTATATTGAAACCCATCATGGCAGTGTTCGTCTTGGGCAACGGGTAACTGGAATTAATATTATTAACGATGCAATTAGTGGCGTTACATTATCAGAACAACAGATACCTTCGGATTATGTCATCCTGGCATCTCCCAGCACGATTACAAACAATCTCATCGAAAACACTGCATCACTGCAACGAGTTTCGTCACAACTAAAATCCATTCAACATCGCCCGATTTGTACCGTTTATCTGCAATATCCCGAAAACATCAAACTCGAGGGACGGCTTCGTGGATCGCTTAACACAACCTCACAGTGGATTTTTGATCGAGGACTCTACGGCCAAAACGGGTTAATGTCGGTGGTTATCAGTGGTGAAGGCGAACACATGAACTGGGACAATAATAAATTGTGTGACGTAATAGAAAATGAACTGGCAAACCATTTTCCTCACTGGCCAAAACCGTCAGGCAAATATGTTATACGTGAGAAACGCGCCACTTTTGCTGCAACCGTTGACATCAACCAACACCGACCGAACACACATACGCCGATCAAGGGTCTCTGGTTAGCGGGTGATTACACCAACAGTGGATTACCTGGTACGCTGGAAGGCGCTGTTCGCAGTGGTCTGCAATGCGCGCAACAAATCATCAAACAACAACGAAGCAATAGTTAACCTGACTCATTAAAACTTATAAAAAACAAACTATGAGAAACCAGTGTGAATAAA
>JAUWLO010000194.1 GCA_030613605.1 Gammaproteobacteria bacterium
GCAACAAGGATTACCCTTATTACTTTTGAAAACTCCACTCAAAGTAATAAGGGGACTCTTTAGTTATCAGCACCGTTGTCTGCTGCACCTGTCCGCTCACACGCCGCACCCCTTATCTCCCCACCGGGAGTCACCCGGATAGTTTGACCACTGCCCGTCACCTGCGATACCGTAGCGCCCTCTTTACATTATTATCTACGACCTATGCGGAGCACCCTAACGTGACAAAAAGCGTGGCAAAACGTCCTGTTAAACAAAAGACCAAGACAATCGACTTTGAATCGTCACTTGATGAACTTGAAGGCCTGGTTGATCGCATGGAACAGGGTGACAGCAGCCTTGAAGACAGTCTAAAGGATTTCGAACGCGGCATAGAATTAACCCGTAATTGCCAAACTGCACTCACTGAAGCTGAGCAAAAAGTTCAGATTCTGCTGAAAAAAAATGGGGATGCCGTCGATTTCGATTCGGAATAATACTTTCTGCTACCAGCCCGCTATCAACCTGCTACTAACCCGCTACTAACATCCTCCCCCATCCTCCCTGTTAGTCATGCAATTTCTCCATTAGGCCAATAAAAAGTGTTGTAAAATGATCTGCATGAGTTGTTAAAAAATAACTCCAGATTGCCCCAGGTAACTAAAAAGAGATTAAAGAGAGACTTTGGTGTCATTACCCTTATTACTGAAAACCTACCAGGCTCGAGTTGAGAAAACCCTGGCGCACTGGCTGCCGGATTCCACCATCAACCCCGCCCGGCTTCATGAGGCCATGCGCTATGCCAGTCTTGATGGCGGCAAACGAGTACGCCCGGCACTGGTTTATCTCACCGGACAGGCTGTCGGTGTAACACCTGCAGCACTCGATGGCCCAGCCTGCGCGCTGGAATTAGTCCATGTTTATTCGTTAATTCATGATGATTTGCCCGCCATGGATGACGATGCATTACGCCGGGGTAAAGCCACCTGCCACATTCAGTTTGATGAGGCTACTGCTATTCTGGCTGGAGATGCCATGCAGGCTCTGGCTTTTTACATTCTGGCACATGACCCCAGCATGGTGGAAAACCCCCGTTTACGCCTGCAAATGGTGGAAACCCTTGCCCAGGCCAGCGGCTCCCGTGGTATGGCCGGAGGTCAGGCCATTGACCTTGCCGCCGTGGGCAAGGAAGTGAACCTGGCCGAGCTGGAAAACATGCACATCCACAAAACTGGGGCCCTGATACGGGCCAGCGTAAAACTCGCCGCCCTGAGCTCACCAGATATACAGCCCGATACGCTGGAAAAACTGGATCACTATGCAAAATGCATCGGTCTGGCCTTTCAGATTCGCGATGACATTCTTGATGTGGAAGGCGATACCGAGACCCTCGGTAAAACCCAGGGAGCCGATATCGCCCTCAATAAACCCACCTATCCGGCCCTGTTGGGCATGGACGAGGCCAAGCAGCGAGCTAGAGATCTGCATCAGGAAGCCGTGAGCTGCCTCGCTAACCTGGGTGAAAAGGCCGAGCCTTTGCGAGAAATTGCCGGGTACATCATTAGCCGCCAGAACTGATATAATCTACGACATTACTATCTGCGATAGTGCTTCCACGACAGCACAACGTTCGCGAACGCAGTTTTTTTCGAGTATTCACAATTTTTAGTTGTTACAAACAGTCATGACAGAATCAGGCCAATTCCCTCTGCTGGAGCAAATAAACGACGCCGCGGACGTGCGCCAGCTCGATCACGATCAACTTGACCAGTTGGCCGATGAGCTGCGTGCCTTTCTGATCCAATCAGTGGGTCAAACTGGCGGCCATCTGGCCTCAGGATTGGGCACTGTAGAACTGACCATCGCCCTGCACCACGTGTTCAATACGCCAACGGATTGTCTGGTCTGGGATGTGGGCCATCAAAGCTACCCGCATAAAATTCTGACCGGACGACGCGAGCGCATGGGTAGCCTGCGCCTTTTGGGAGGCCTGGCGGGTTTCCCCAAGCGCGACGAAAGCCCCTACGATACATTTGGTGTAGGCCATTCCAGCACCTCTATCAGCGCCGCACTGGGTATGGCCATCGC
The DNA here is from genome assembly GCA_030613605.1 of Gammaproteobacteria bacterium. GTDB lineage: Bacteria > Pseudomonadota > Gammaproteobacteria > SZUA-152 > SZUA-152 > SZUA-152. Next base: position 2,068 of record JAUWLO010000194.1, read on the forward strand.
CGCCCGGCATGCTGAAGATGAAGGAGAAGGGGAATCCAAAAAAGCCGTAGCCATCATCGGTGATGGCGCCATGACCGCAGGCATGGCCTTCGAGGCGCTGAATCACGCCGGCAGTCTGGATGCCAACCTGCTGGTGATTCTTAATGATAACGACATGTCCATCTCGCCCAACGTAGGCGGCCTGTCCAATTACCTGGCACGGGTGCTTTCCAGCAAACTCTACGTCACTGCAAAAGAAGGGTCGAAAAAAGTCCTTAGCCAGATCCCCAACATGTGGGAAATTGCCAAACGTGCCGAGGAGCATGTTAAAGGCATGGTGGTACCCGGCACCCTGTTCGAGGAGCTGGGCTTCAATTACATCGGCCCCATTGATGGCCACAATATGGATACCCTGGTGAAGACCCTGCAGAACCTGAAATCCCTCAAGGGGCCACAGTTCCTGCACATCGTCACCAAAAAGGGCAAAGGCTTTAAACCTGCCGAAGAAAACCCCTGCGCCTTTCACGGTGTTGGCGCCTACGATCCCGATACGGGCGAAGCACTCTCTCGACCCACAACCGGCAAACCAGGCCAGCAAACCCCAACTTATACCAGGGTGTTCGGCGACTGGATTTGCGACATGGCCGCCAAAGATCCACAACTCATGGGCATTACCCCGGCCATGCGCGAAGGCTCTGGCATGGTTGAATTTTCCGAGCAGTATCCGGATCGTTATTTTGATGTCGGCATTGCTGAGCAACATAGCGTGACCCTGGCCGCAGGCATGGCCTGCGAAAACCTGAAACCCGTGGTCGCGATTTATTCCACATTCCTGCAACGTGCCTATGATCAGCTCATTCACGATGTCGCCCTGCAAAATCTACCGGTGATGTTTGCCATTGATCGCGCCGGCCTGGTGGGCCCGGACGGTCCTACCCATGCGGGCACGTTTGACCTCAGTTATTTGCGTTGTGTGCCCAACATGGTGGTCATGGCCCCCGCGGACGAAGCCGAGTGCCGCAAGATGCTCACCACCGGTTTTGAACACAATGGCCCTTCTGCAGTGCGGTAGCCGCGGGGGTTTGGCCCTGGCGTACAACCCGCCAAAGACTTCGAAACCCTGCCCATTGGTAAAGCTGAAGTCCGCGCCACAGGACAACGTACCGCCATACTCGCCTTTGGCAGCATGGTAGCCCCGGCACAAAAAGCAGCTGAAATATTGGGCGCCACCGTGGTGAATATGCGCTTTGTGAAACCTCTGGATGAGGCTCTGATTCTGGAACTGGCCGAACAACATGAGTTACTGGTGACCGTTGAAGAAAATGTGGTCAGCGGTGGCGCTGGTAGTGCCATCAATGAATGCCTGATAGCGCATGACATCACTATTCCCATGATCAACCTGGGGCTTCCCGACAAATTCATCGAGCAAGGCACCCACAAAGAATTGTTATCACTTTGCGGCCTGGATGCTAATGGTATCCAGAACTCGATAGAAACCTATTTTGCCAACAAAGCTGGCAGTGCGCTTCCTGGCAACGATGCTTCCAACGCCGAATCGTCCAACACGGGTACGGCTGAGCCGATACATCTTGCAACAACATCAAAAATACCTTAGCATTTTAATCAACTATTAAAGATCACCATGTCCGCGAAGTACACACTTAAAGTCGTTAGCGATTTTGCCTCTGCCCATACCCTGCGGGGTTACCCGGGAGCCTGTGCACGTATGCACGGCCATAACTGGAAGGTAGAAACAGAAATTGAAGCCAGTCGTCTTGATGAAACCGGCATGGCGATCGATTTTAAAAAGATTCGCCAGGAAACCATAAAACTCACGGACAAACTGGATCACCGTTATCTAAATGAAATAACGCCTTTTGACACAATTAACCCTACAGCAGAGAACATTGCCGCTTATATATATGAAGGTTTAAGCAACCCACGTAATACAGATAGTGTTCGTGTAATTGCGATAACCCTGTGGGAAACCGAACGAGCCTGTGTTC
>JAUWLO010000064.1 GCA_030613605.1 Gammaproteobacteria bacterium
AGGAGATCATCGGCCGTGCCACCGGTAATGCTAAATGTCGGGATGTCACCATCAGCATCACTGGCGGTGACTATCATAACAGGCGTAGTAGCTGGAGTGTTTTCAATGACTGAAGCTGTAGAGATAGAAGTGATGACTGGGTCAATATTAGTTGTATAAGTAACGGTTAGTACAGGTGGAGTACCTGCCGGATAATCTGATTGATCGAATCCCCAGGTGTTTGAGCTACTGTTGTTGACAATGACCCAGCCATGATTAGTAGTGTTGCCATCCAACCAGGATTGAAGAGTGGATTCCAGCCCACTGAATGTTTGTGAACCACTGGAATTTGCAGCAATGAAGCTGTCTACAAGAGATGATGCTTCAGTATCATTCAGTTGAACACCATTACCTAGTGAATTCCATGTGTCAGTATCACTCCAGCTTGTTAACATGGCATGCAGGTCAATAGTCGTGGCTCCACCGGCACTTATATCGACAACAGTTACTGTTAGTGTGGCAGACGTAATGGTAGCTCCTGGTGGGATTTGGCCTGGACCTGTGCCAAAAATATTGTCGAAGAGAATTAACCCCTGTCCACTGCTTCCCATTGCTGTATAAACATCAACACTTTCTTCTGTAGAATTATCGCTTGTAGGTGAACTGCTATCGATATTTGTATCCATAGTACCTGAATAACCACCCACGCCCTCCTGAAATGTAGGGAGTATTCCAGTCCAGGTATTCTGTAAAGTTGTACTGAAGGCAATACTGGTTTCTATAGAGCCAATATTTTTCTCTAGTTCCCAGTCACCACCTAACTGTGCACTGCCTGTAATGTCATCACTGGCAGCGACATCTGCATCTGTCAGACTGCTGATTTTTTGAATTAGGCTTAATCCATCATCTGTGCTGGCGACATCACAGCCATAAAAGAGAATGTCAGCATCTTCATCAAGAGCATTCTTCCAAAGAAGAAAATCAGATGAGTAGGATTCAATATTAGAAAGTTCGAGTTGATCGTTGCCTAACTGGATAACCCCATCTTCACCATGAGTAATGAAATGTATGGCATCAATATTATCCTGAGATTGTAGGTAGGCCGTTATTTGAGAAATGCCATCCTCTTCATTGAGTAAAATGATTTCAAATTGGCGGTTGGTGTCATTGTTATCAACAAGGTCGGCAATGAGCGATTGATAATCGGGCAAGCTTGAATCAATGAAGACTAACTCTAACGTGGGCTCTGAGGTGCTGGCTTGATTACTGTTAAACAGGGCAACTATTTGGGCAGCATCAGTGTCTGCCTCAAGTGTAGCGTCTGGTTCCCACACAGAATCGTAAACAAGTCCTTCAACGCCTGCGGACAGGAGTATGCGAGGCTCTAATTCCTCACAGATGTATTTCCTTTTTTTATCCGTGGACTTAGTCATTATTATCAATCAAAAGACCTTTGTTCAAGATGGGTATTTTTGATAATCCCTATATTTGACCGTTTGAGAGAGCAATATTGGGGTAAAAATAAAAGCCAATATCAAATCTGAGGAATACGTTCCTCATCAGCTAATATATCGTCCTGATACGTGGATTCTTGAAATTAACTGGGATGGAGGGAATATATAAAAACAATATAAAACAACAATATAAAACAACAGGTTAAGCTGTATTGGTGAGACGTTTTTAAAATAACCTGGCCTGACATTTAAGGCCACCAGGTAACAGTTGATCTGGGTTTGGCAGGGATAAGCGGACACTGAATGTGCCGCTAGGTGCGTCAATAACTTTATCAACTACCGATACTGTGGCTACGTACGCCATTGTGGTTTCAATTTCGGGGAACACATGGGCTTCCATGCCTACTTTTATACGGCCAAAAAACTCAACTGGCACAATAAGCTCCACTTTAAGTTGTTCGATTTTAGCAATAGTAAAAATTGGCGTCCTTTCAACAGCTTCACCGGGTGATGCTGTACGAGTGACAATAATTCCATCAATAGGGCTGCGAATTGTTCGTTTAGCAAGGGCGCTTTTTGCTTTTTTGTACTCAAGATTAGTCAGCTCATTATCATTACGTGCTTTTTGTAACTCAATTTCTGCCAGAGCAACGGCTGTTTCTGCCCTGTCTTTTTCGGACGGTGATACAGAATGTTTGTTATGGAGCTCAATAATTCGGTCTAACTTTCGTTTTGTGAATGCCAGGTCTGTTTCTCTGAGGCGAATTTCATCCTTACGTAATGCTTTAGCTTTGGCCACCTTAACGGCAGCTTTTTGAACGCTAGATTCCAGTTGTGCCAGTTTCTGGCCTTTTGATACGCGATCACTATCATCCACATAAACTTTACTCAATATACCGTCTACTGGGCTGCTTATATGAACAGTTTTGTCTGGTTGTATCAGGCACTCAAACGTTGGCATTGTAGCGCCGTGATTTTCAGCGCTGGCCCGAATTTCTGAGGCATTAACATTTACTGCTCCTGTCATGAACAGAGCGGTAAGTAGAAATATATATTTTAACAATATTCTATACACTGAATCTTCTCAAAAACAATTGTTGTAGCGATTTATACCATTGTTGAATAAGGGGAGAGGTGCCATGGTCAAAGCGTACATATATTCGTTTGCCAATAAACTGAGTGGTATCAATATTAAAATCATCGCCTGTATTAAGTGTTATTTCAATTTGTTGTATTTTCTCCATTGATTTAAGACCCGTTTTATCTAATGGATCTGTGGGTAAATTTCCTCCGCCATTAGTTCCAAGTGCTGCGTTAGGTAATTGGTATTGTATTTTAGGTATGATTTGAGTGATGGTTGCCGGTATGGTTGATGACATATCACCAGAGAGCATAACGTCAACTCGATTTATATTATCTAGCAAACCCATATTTTTTTGCTGAATAACGACACGTCCAGAAATTCTGGAAGAGGGGACAATGTAGGCTATAAAATCCCCCTTTTTTAAATATTTTCCATTTAAGTCATGTGAACCAGGGATGATAATCTTTCCGCTTTCTGGACTTCGTATAACTAACGACTCTATTTCAGTTTTAGTTTTCTCAATGCTAGCCTGTAGAGATAATATTTGTTCTTTAATGATTTTTGTCTGAACGCGATCATTGGCCCAGTTGGCTTTATATTGAGCATTTAAGTCCTGTAGTTTTGCTTTAAGTATTTTTTCTCTGGTTTGTAGTGTCGGATCTTCTAAAATTGCAATTTTCTCTCCCTTAACAACCATGCTCTCTGTATTTATAAATATTTTGGTTATAAACCCACTTGTGTTGGTGCGTACTTTTGAATTTTCTGGTAACCAAACGACACCCTGGGCTACTGTGACCAATGGGAATGGCAAAATGAATACAATAACCATTAAGCAGGCTACAACAGCGCTACTTGCAGCTATTGCGCGTTGTCTATTGTGGTTGTTTTTGGGGTTTTTTAATACAAACTTAATGTGTTTTGAAACGGGGAGTAGTAACTGGTTGTATAACATCCAGCACCCTAATATAACGCCAACCAGGAAAGCCTGATCTGCTATAAGTAAAACTATGATGGAAAGTATAAACATGCGGTAAATAAAAGCGGCGGGCGCGTAAAAAAATAGCCAATAGCGCTCATTTTTATTATGTGCGGGTGATGCAGGGTTTTGGGAATTAAGCAGATAACGCTGAATCAAATAACCTATATATCGATTAGAACGTGAAGCAAGGTTTGGAATACCGATGGCATCGGATAACACATAATAACCATCGTATCGTAGTAAGGGATTACCGTTAAAAAATAGTGTGGATACACCTGATATCAGCATCACATCATAAGCTATAGTGCTTACCAGTCCTGGTTCAACACCTAGCCATATAAAGAGCGCAATACTGGCTATAAACATCTCAATCATGATGCCTATAGCGCCTACAATAATACGTTGGTATTTATGGATAAATGCGGACGCTCCTGAGGCGTCAACGAAAGGAATAGGGATAAGCAATACTAAAATTACCCCTATTTCATGTACTTCTCCTCCCCAGTTTTTTACAGCAAAGGCATGTCCTAGCTCGTGAAGTAATTTAACAAATGGGTAGAGGATCGCTAATAAAAGTATGTTTGTCGGTAACAGGGCTTGTTGAATAGCATTACCACTTAATTCTGGCCAATAACTAATCGTGAGTGTAAGGGCTGCAAGTAAAACCAGAAGCCATACAAAAAGCCCTATCCAGCTAAATACCGGCTTTATTCCTGGCATGGTGGCTGTTAGTAAATCCTCCGGGTCAAACAGAGAAAAACGCAGAGAGATAGGGTTACGTATAAATGCTTTCCATCTCTGAGGGTTAGCTTTATCTGCGCGTTGATACAGTTCTTCTGTGTCCGGGGTTGTATTTGTTTGCAATAAATCTATCTGGTGTAACTGGCCTAAAAGCTGTAGCAACTCATCCTGGGTAGGCGCTGGGGCATTATTTTTTGATTTAAGTATCGCCTGGATATCCTGAACGCTACGATTACCGTTCATTAAACCTATGAATTCATGTGCGGCATAATCGAAACGATGGTAACGATTGGTCGCATGATCCTGGTAGACGTACCATATTTCTCCACGGTATTCCTGGCGTTGAATAGAAATATGATCACGCAGCTTTGGTCTCAGGTTTGCTATTCGAAACCATAAAGCACTGGACGTATCGTTTGTATAACCCTCGCTCATGGCATCAAGTACCAAAACATTAGTTTGATTCTATCCATGGTTTTATGCGTAATAATCCAGATAAAATTTCGATTACCAATTTCAATTTTTCCTATTCCTTCCATGCCGGGTTGTAGCTGCTGGTTTTTGTCCTTTAATTTCGCTTCAACACGAAAAAATGTTCGACCATTCGCACTGGTGGATATAGGTGTGATGCTTGATACGGTGATATCAAGCCTTTTGTCTGGTATTGCAGATAATGCCAGCTGGCCCATTTGGCCTATTTCAATTTGGGATATTTCGCTTTCATCAATATTTAGAATGACGCGATAGTCACCCGTAGGTGATATTTTATACAGGACATCACCTCGTGACACCGGTGATCCAATTGACTGGGTGAGGTCGCCCTCAATGATCATGCCATCAATGGGCGCAATGAGTTGAAGCCTGGAAAGTTGTTCGGTCACCAGCTCAAGGTTTGCATTTGCCTGGTTAATTCTGGCGTCAAGGACGTTTACTTTACTGCGATCATGGGAAGCCAGTGAGAATCGATATTTTCTTTGCAATTTCTGGCGCTGGCTTATTAATTTAATTTCTTCCAGTTTCAGGTCTTTATCATCAAGGGTAGCAATAATGTCGCCGACTTTTACGATGTCGCCAGCACGCTTGTTGGCTGTTGCAATATAACCATCCACTGGAGCAGCCAGTATGCGCTGGATGCTTCCCTCCATAATGACGTCAGCTGTTACACGATAAGTGCCAGGGAAAAAACTAAAAAAAACTATAGCAGCAAAAAAAGAAATTCCACATATATATGCGACTGATTTTTCATGGCCAAATATGTTTATTTTTGCATCGTTAAAGTAATCCCTCGCACGTCTGAAAATGCTACGTTGTTCCTGATGCAGTACGTATAATAATGGACCAATTAGTGCTGCAATTTTTTCTGCATGTTGTATTACCGATTTATCAAAATCTTGTTTTTCCGGACGCTCCAAACAAATCGCACCAATAAATTGATTGCGATAGCGCAAGGGTATGGTGCAAATATTCCTGCCGCCCTGAAATCTGGCTAATTGTTCATGAGCAACGCTTATTATTGGTTCGGCATCATCTTCGGGTGGGTATACAATGATCGATTTTTCATCAATCGACTCATCCATAGCAGCGGTCATATTCCGAATGAGATTTGTCTTACTATCAAAACTGGCATTGTTTGATAAAGCGGATAACTCAACATGGTGGCCATTTCGTATGCCTATGCTGATGCGGTCACACTGTAGGTGGAATGCCAGCATGTTGACTAAATGAATGGTAGCCGCTGAATAGTTAACCTGTTCCAGACAGGTGATGGCCAACTCAATAGCATCCAGGCTACGTGGTTTATCGGATTTATTGAGCAAATCTAACTGGGGTTTGTTGGGCACAGTTTTACTTTTTTCGGCGGTATTGTTGTTTGTATTCATAAAAACGATCGGCGTTGAAATTCCCTGGCCATATTGTTTTTTCGGCTGTTCAGCGATTTAATTGTGGGCGCTTTAGAAAACACATCTGATTTCGCAGCAAATCTTGCTAACCCCTTATTAATCGGACAGAAAATGGGGATCCTAAGGGTAAACTTGGCTTAATTGGTAAGCACAGGATGAAGACATAAGGGGAGGTGCCTGGTTTTACCAAGAATAGAATTTAAAGCATATAAAAAACAATAAAGTAGACAATAAACATATATTATACATTAAGTATTAATTTTGATGACTGTATTGGGTGTTTTGAGGGTATTGCGAACTATTTTCCAGAAAAGTGCTTTTGTGACGGTTAGGGTGGATTATCCGCTCAATATCCTTGGCCAGCGATCATGTACCGCGTCTTCCATTTCAGGCTCAATAGTCACCACATAAATTCGTTGCTCGTGGTGAATGCGGGCGATCAGTCCCTGTATCCATTGCCCTTTGGTTATTTCGTACCAGTGGCTTCGCCCCTCGATGTCCTTTTCCATAAAGCTGATCACCTGTAGCTTTACGGGTTTAGGAAACCAACGATCCCAACGACCAGCGTAAACGGATTCCAGGCGCGCCCAGCCACCTAAAGGCAATTTTCCTAGCTGATGCTGGCGACGTCCCCATGGCAATAGCTGGATATTTCCTTCGCGTGTTTTAACGGGCAAAGTAGCTCTGGGGTTGGGGAAGAAGACTCGTACCTCCTGCCCCTTATGGCTATAAAGTACGCCGCCGCACATTAGTTGTTATCGTGTTGAGTGCGCTGCTGCGATTGTTGCTGAGAGTGTCGAGCGTCGGCAGCGGTATCCTGAATGGTTTGGCGATGGCCAAAAGGTTTCCAGGCGGGAGCGATAACATTTGGCATATTAGAGCGATTCAACAGGCGGGCTGGCGCCAATGTGAATTCACCATAGCGATTATTGATTGCATCCGTTACTGCATTGGTGTTATCCCGTTTTTCCGCGTTGTTCATAGGCAAGCTGCCCATAGGTAAGTTATCCACAAACAAGTTGTTTGCAAACAATTCGAGTTGGTTGTTAATCGGCCTGGGATCCAGCGCTGTGATTTGTACCTGATGCACTCCCTCACCATGCCAGTGTTGTTTTAATACCTTGAGGCATAACGAACCGATGATGCGGCCATCATTGGTGGGGAACATGCTACGCACTTTTTCGCCAATCCAGCCTGTTTTTGCACGTAAACCAATGGAAAATACCTGCGCAGCCAAAGCATGGCGCCGCAAACGTGCGGCAACTTTTTCTGCCATGTGCAACAGGTAAGTGCGAATAATTTCGATGTCTCGTGTATTAGGCGGCATCACTTTGCCGTGGCCAATGGTTTTAGGCGGAGGTATTGTGAGTTGTAACGGTGCAGGGTCGGCACCTTGTGCCATGTACCAGATACGTCGTCCGGGATTGCCAAAACGTTGCGCGATGACACCAATCGGTAAGCGCGCCATATCGCCACAGGTAACAACACCTCTTGCTGCCAGAAAACCACCAATGCCTTTATTAATGCCGCACAATTCAGTCATAGGCACATCGTGCAAACGTGCTTTGGCCTCCCAGGGAGGAATAACCGTCAGGCCATCGGGTTTGTTCAGCTTGGCGGCATACTTGGCGGTAGTTTTATCGCCACTCACACCGACCGAGCACAATACGCCGGAAGCTTTAAATACGGTGTCTTTGGTGAGTTGTGCGATTTGCGCAGGCGTACCCAATAAATTCTGGCAATGGGTGACATCCAGAAAGGCCTCGTCTACCGAAAACACTTCGATGTCGGGCGTAATGCTTTCCAGTGACGACATAATTTTGGTGGAGACTCTGGCGTAACGCTGTGGGCGAGCAGGGGACTGAATCAGGCTTGGGCAGAGTTTGCGGGCCTCTTTCAGGCGCATCCCCGTTTTGATGCCGTAAGCGCGGGCTTCATAGGAGCAGGTAATAATGCAGGTGCCGGTCAGGCCATTGGTAATGGCTACAGGGCGACCGCGCCATTCGGGCCGATCCATTTGCTCAATAGAGGCGAAAAAGGCATTCATATCCACCAGGATGATGGCGCGTGTCCACGGAGTGAAGCCCATATTGTTCATGTCATTTAATAATTAAACCAATTAGTTATAGTTATTATTTAATGTAATTACTACTATTTATCTGGCTTCATCAATAGGTTCGTAACTGACCCACCAGCACCCCCTGAATGCGTACTCGGTGGGCTTCAAACACCAGAGGGCGCAAGCTTTTGTTTTCGGGCGCGAGTTCCAGCTTGTTGCCGACACGACGATGAAAACGCTTCAGAGTAGCGCTTTCATCATCGATCAAGGCCACCACAATATCGCCATCGTCTGCTGTCTCCTGACGCCGAATAATGACCGTATCGCCGTCGAGAATACCGGCATCAATCATGGAATCTCCCTGAACCAGCAGGGCAAAGCGCCCGGGGCCGAGTAAAAACTCCGCAATATTCAGATTTTCCTGATCTGGAATGGCCTCAATAGGGTGGCCTGCTGCAATGCGCCCCAGTAACGGGATTGTTAGTGCCTGGCTTTCGACTTCATCGATGAGCTCAATACCCCGTTTGCGACCGGGGGTTAGGTGAATTGCGCCAGCCTCCGCCAAAGCCTGTACCTGTTTATGCATCGAGCCTTTGGAGCTGATGCCCAATCCCAGGGTAATTTCTGCCAGAGTCGGCGCAAAGCCTTCGCGAGCATAGTATTGGCGAATGAAATCGAGGGTTCTTTGCTGGGCGGGAGTAAGCATATTGGCTCCTGTTGGCTGTCAGCTTTCAATGAGTTCTCTAAATGTTCTCCCAGAGGATAGAGAACATTAGGAGAACATTCAAGCCTTTTAGGGCTTTGGAAGCATCAGAGGCGCAGATAGTTTTTATATGTTCAGGAACCATTCAGGTTTAGCAGCGCACTATCAATCCAACTCTATAAACGATTTTTTGCCGTAGCAATTGACCCCGTCCCTATGCGGGGTTTTTTGTGCCTGGGTGAAAGATAGTGGGGAGGCATTAAAGGATGAAAACTTCACTTACAGTTCACTTAATATGGTTAATTACGGGGGGATGGACCCCTGTAAGTTGTTGATTTTGGTGGGCGATACTGGGATCGAAACCAGTTTAGTCTAACTTTGGAGCGAAGTGAGATAGTTGGATTTATGCGGGGAAAAACCTCAGGGCTACGGGGTTGCACATAGGTTGTTTCAATACTGGACAGCTGCTTTCGGTACTTAGAGGTCAACTGATAACTAAACACTGGCGCTCTCACACGAAACGAATTCAACAAGGGTGTCTAATTTAGCTCATCTAATTAAAAACCAGTTAATTAGCTTTATAGATTTTTTCCCAATCGGGGCGATTCAAAATGTACTACAATTTCTAGTATGTAAGGAACTATTTTTATCAAATTAAATTATGGACACCTAAGCTATAAGAATAGAAGTCATATAAAAGCACCACACAAGGCCATTCAACGCTGACAGGAGTCGCGAAATGAAACGTGTATTGCGTGTTTTTTCTTTAGTTGTATTGTTTGCAAATCCATCTTACGCCGCAGTAGTTGATTGGGGCGATACTTCGTATGACCAAAGTACAGGCTTAGAGTGGCT
>JAUWLO010000228.1 GCA_030613605.1 Gammaproteobacteria bacterium
TTACGCACCTTGGTGCGTTTTTTCCAGGGCACGTTGACCAGCCAGTCAATGTAATTTCGCACCACCGTAGCCTCGGCCGACATCGGTGACATCATTTTCAGCTTGCCAAGTTCTGTCTCAGCCTTTTCTTTGGCTTCCTTGGACATGCCCGCTTTCTCGATCTTGCGAGCGAGTTCATCAAGCTCATTACCACCACCCTCATCCATGTCACCCAGCTCTTTCTGGATGGCCTTCATTTGTTCGTTAAGGTAATACTCACGCTGGCTTTTTTCCATCTGGCGTTTCACACGCCCGCGAATACGTTTCTCGACCTGAAGCAAATCAATTTCCGACTCCATCAGGGCAATAAGGTGTTCCAGGCGTTTGTGTAAATTGCCAATTTCGAGAATTTTCTGCTTTTCTTCAATCTTCAGGGACATGTGTGCCGCGATGGTATCAGCCAGGCGACCTGGCTCCTCAATGCCGGCCAGTGAGGACAAAATTTCCGGTGGGACTTTTTTGCTGAGTTTGACGTACTGGTCGAACTGCGCCAGCACAGAGCGCATCAGCACTTCACCCTCGCGCTCATCCATTTCTTCGACTTCGGCATCAATAGCCGTCACCTGGGCCTGAAAATAGTCTTCCGTCGCAATGAACTGTAAAACCCTGGCGCGCTCACCACCTTCCACCAACACCTTGATGGTGCCATCGGGAAGTTTCAGCAGTTGCAGGATATTGGCCACCGTACCAATACGGTACAAATCTTCCGGCTCCGGCTCATCCTGCGAGGCATTCTTTTGTGCCGCCAGCAGAATTTGTTTGTCGTTATCCATAGCAGCTTCCAGAGCCTTGATGGATTTATCCCGCCCTACAAACAGGGGGATGACCATGTAGGGATAAACCACCACGTCACGCAGCGGCAGGACAGGCATCACCTGCGGCTGGTCATTGATTACATCTGAAGATTTATCTTTTGCGGGCATTTGGAACTTCCTCGGGGCGCGTATATCGGCCATTTATGACTGTTAACTACCAGTTCGGCATCTAATCAGCGGCCTTTAGGCCAATTAGTAACAAACTTGAGGCCATTGAGAAGAGAGTTCAAGGGGAAAACCGACATTTATCTTCGTTTTTCACACAAATACAGCTGTCAAAACGACAAAATGCCGGGATAAACCCAGCATTTTGTGATGTTTTTGCCTTTAATCGTTTGATTTAGGGCAGGTTTATTATGAATTAACCCATGTACCAGATTAATCAGATACAGCCCGGTGCTGTTCCCCACCTTCGTAGATCAACAAAGGTTTGGATTTATTATTGATAACGTCATCATCAATAATCACCTTGCTTAAACCATCCAGGGATGGCAGATCATACATGGTATCCAGCAACACCTGCTCCAGGATGGATCTCAGTCCGCGGGCACCCGTTTTACGATCCATGGCCTTGAGGGCCACTGCAGACAATGCCTCATCACGAAACTCCAGCTCACAGTCTTCCATTGCAAACAGCTTGGCATACTGCTTGGTAATGGCATTCTTGGGCTCGGTAAGGATCTTGACCAACGCATCCTCGTCCAGCTCTTTGAGAGTGGCAATAACCGGCAGACGGCCCACAAATTCAGGAATCAGCCCGTAACGAGTGAGGTCCTCAGGGGCCACGCCTTCCAGCACCTCGCCAATACTCTTCTGGTCATCTTTGCCCTGTACCACGGCCGAGAAACCGATACCGCTCTTTTCCGAGCGATCACGGATGATGCGATCAAGCCCGTCAAAGGCACCACCACACACAAACAGAATGTTAGCGGTGTTCACCTGCAGGAATTCCTGCTGAGGGTGCTTACGACCCCCCTGGGGTGGCACCGAGGCAATCGTGCCCTCAATCAGCTTCAGCAATGCCTGCTGCACACCCTCACCGGACACGTCCCGGGTGATGGATGGGTTATCAGACTTGCGGGAAATTTTGTCAATTTCATCAATGTAGACAATACCCGTCTGGGCCTTCTCCACATCGTAGTCGCATTTTTGCAACAACTTCTGGATAATGTTTTCCACATCCTCACCTACATAACCCGCTTCGGTCAGGGTTGTGGCATCGGCAATGGTAAACGGCACGTTTAACAAACGCGCCAGAGTCTCGGCCAGCAGGGTTTTACCACTACCGGTAGGACCGATAAGCAGAATATTACTCTTGGACAGCTCAACATCGTCTTTTTTAGTGCCAGCCTCGAGTCGCTTGTAGTGATTGTAAACAGCAACCGAAAGTATTTTTTTAGCGTCTGCCTGGCCTATCACATACTCGTCGAGGCTGTGATTAATCTCGTGGGGTGTGGGTAGTTTTGAGTCGCCAAGGCTGGAGGACTTTTCTTCGACTTCTTCACGAATAATGTCATTGCACAGCTCGACACATTCGTCACAGACGAACACAGAAGGGCCTGCAATCAGCTTGCGAACTTCGTGCTGGCTCTTGCCGCAGAATGAGCAATACAGCAGCTTGCCGTTGTCTTCGTCGTTCTTGTCGTCGCTCATGATTACCTCGTGAATACAGGCCGTGTTGTTGTTCCGGCCTTCCTCTGAATACTATCCTCTATCTCGACATCTTATTACGAGAATATCGTCAAATTTCGGAGTTTACTTTAGCGCCCATTGACCCAGGTAACAACCGTACTATATGTCAGTCTTTTGGGACTGTTCACGGCGATCCAGCACCTTGTCAATCAAGCCAAACTCCACAGCTTCCGAGCCGCTCATGAAGTTATCGCGATCCGTATCACGGGCGATGGTTTCCATGGATTGCCCAGTATGATCTGACAATATTTTGTTCAATCGTTCACGTATTAGCAGGATTTCTTTGGCATGGATTTCGATATCTGATGCCTGTCCCTGTACCCCACCCAAAGGCTGATGAATCATCATGCGGGAATGTGGCAGACAATAACGCTTATCTTTAGCACCACCGGCCAGTAACAATGCGCCCATGCTGGCCGCCTGACCAATGCACATGGTACTCACATCACAATTGATAAATTGCATGGTGTCATAAATAGCCAGACCGGCAGTGACAGAGCCCCCAGGAGAATTGATGTAAAAGCTAATGTCTTTGTCCGGATTTTCAGACTCCAGAAACAGGAACTGGGCGACAATAACATTGGCAACATGGTCGTCCACCGGACCCACTAAAAATATTACGCGTTCTTTCAGCAGCCGGGAATAAATATCATAAGAGCGCTCGCCCCGTGCAGATTGCTCCACCACGATCGGAATAAGATTCAAATTACTGATTTCATTGTTCGAATGATTATTCATGGGTTCCCTTTTTATGGTCCAGAAGTCTCTTGCTGTTTGCTAACTCATCGCTAACGAATAGCTGGTTCACTAACAATTAGGGTCGCTAACAGGTTTTTCAACCCTAAATGTAAGGTTAGCCCGCAGTCTGACTCGGATTCATAAGGTCGTCAAATGAGGTTTTTTTATCCGTGACCTTTGCTTCTTTCATGATGCTGTCGATCGCCATCTCCT
>JAUWLO010000010.1 GCA_030613605.1 Gammaproteobacteria bacterium
GCGGGCAGTGAAGCAAGGGATTGCAAAACAATCAATTGATTGAATTTTGAGCGACGAATTCTACCGAAAGCCAGTGGCAGATGCAACGTAAGTCCGCGCTTATACTAGTTATTTCTTTGCCTAAGCGCCTCAAACAGGCAAATGCCGGTAGCCACCGAGACATTGAGGCTTTCCACACTGCCCACCATGGGAATTTTGACCAGGAAATCGCAATGTTCCTTGGATAAACGCCGTAAACCCTGCCCTTCAGCACCCATGACAATGGCCAGAGGGCCTTTCAGGTCACGATCAAACAGGGTTTCTTCCGCATGACCATCCAGCCCCACCAGCCAGATACCACGTTCTTTCAGGTCCCGCAGACAACGGGCCAGATTAGTAACCTGCACAAAGGGCACGGTCTGTGCGGCGCCACTGGAGACCTTGATGGCAACGGGGGTCAGCGAAGCGGCGCGGTCTTTGGGAGCGATAATGGCATGTACCCCGGCTGCATCAGCACTGCGCAGGCAGGCACCGAGGTTATGCGGGTCGGTAACACCGTCGAGAATCAGCAGAAAAGGTGATTCTGGTAGCGATTCCAGTAAATCACCCAGCTCACTCTCGGAATACACCCTGGGAGCCGTGGCATTGGCCACCACTCCCTGATGCCGACCATCCGGCACCATGGTCTCCAGTTCTTTCTTGGCTACCGAGTGCACGCTAACACCCGCTTCACTGGCCAGTTCAAGAATTCGTGTTATGCGTTTATCGTGCCGCCCGGCATCTACCCATAGCTCCGACACAGACTCCGGCGCCTTTTCCAGCACCGCCTGTATGGCATGTAAGCCATAGAGATAATCGCTCATTCGCCACTCTTGGATTTTGGCTTGCGACGCCGACGTTTTTTCTTCGTTCCCTGTTTAGAAGCTGTATTACCCGTCGATGCAGCAGCAGATTTTTTCTTCTTTTTCCCGGTACTTTTTTTAGAGGGCTTTTTATCAGATTTCTTATTTTCGAACTTACTTTCCCTTTTGCCAGATTTTTTGGCGCCTTTCTTTTTACCCTTTTTGAAACCTTTGTCTGAACCACGTCCAGGCCGTTCACTGGGTAGCGACTCCCCTTCGTCATCCAGCATTTCGAAATCAATTTTCTTATCGTCAAGATCTACCCGAGCCACCTTCACCCGAACTGAATCACCAAGACGATATGACTTACGACTGTGTTCACCGGTGAGGGTATGTTTGGCTGCATCGAAATGATAATAATCGTTACGTAGCGAGGTAATGTGCACTAGCCCTTCGACGTATATATCTGCCAGTTCTACAAACAAACCAAAACCCAACACCGAGGTGACAATACCGTCGAAGCTTTCACCCACTTTATCCATCATGTATTCGCACTTAAGCCAGTCCGTCACATCACGAGTAGCTTCATCAGCACGGCGTTCAGTTACGGAACAATGCTCACCCAGACTGTGCATGTCTGCCAGGGTGTAGTGGAAATTACTGTTCTTTCCTGAACGCAATACGTGACGAATGGCGCGATGCACTAACAGGTCAGGATAACGACGAATAGGTGAAGTGAAATGGGCGTACTCTGCCAATGCCAGGCCAAAGTGGCCTTTGTTGTCAGGGCTATACACGGCCTGATTCAAGCTACGTAACATCACAGTTTGAATTAGATGAGCATCAGGGCGATCACGCACGGCAGCCAACAGTACTGCGTAATTTTGCGCCT
Source organism: Gammaproteobacteria bacterium (assembly GCA_030613605.1). Classification (GTDB taxonomy): domain Bacteria; phylum Pseudomonadota; class Gammaproteobacteria; order SZUA-152; family SZUA-152; genus SZUA-152. The sequence continues at coordinate 1,714 of JAUWLO010000010.1, forward strand.
CGGGTTTGTCACCACCAGGCAAGTCCAACCCCAGCTCAGAAAGAAACAAACGCAGGTCGGCAAGTTTTTCTTCCTTGGGTGTTTCATGTACGCGGAACAACGTTGGCATTTCATTGGCTGCCAGGAATTTGGCCGCTTCAACATTGGCGGCAATCATGCATTCCTCGATCATCTTGTGGGCATCGTTACGCACCAACGGCACAATGCGGTCTATTTTTTTACCTTCACCGAAAACGATTGTGGTTTCGGTAGTTTCAAATTCAATTGCGCCGCGGCGCTTACGGCGACGATCAAAAACACGGTATAACTTGTGCAAGTCTTCCAGGTGCGGCAGGACTGCAAAAAATTCTTCACGCAATGCAACATCACCTTCCAGGCCATTCGTCCCCAACATAGCCGCCACCTGATCATAGGTAAGCCGTGCATGTGAACGCATTAGCCCTTCAAAAAAGCGGTGGCTTTTCACTTTGCCATTGCTGCCCACAATCATTTCGCACACCATGCACAATCTGTCTACTTTGGGATTGATTGAACACAGCCCGTTGGACAAAATTTCTGGCAGCATCGGAATGACGCGTCCCGGGAAATACACAGAGGTGCCACGAGTGACGGCTTCTTTGTCGAGTGCTGATTCAACATCAACGTAATGCGACACATCGGCAATGGCCACTAGCAATCGCCAACCATCTCCTTCGCCATGGGGTTCACAGTACACCGCATCATCAAAGTCACGAGCATCTACGCCATCGATGGTTACCATCGGAATTTCACGAATATCTTCGCGTCCCTGCTTGGCGGATTCCGGTACTTCAGGTTTGAGTCCTGCTATTTGATCATCGACTGCGTCTGGCCATTGGTAAGGCAACTCGTGGGAACGCAAAGCAATATCGATTTCCATGCCCGGTGCCATGTGGTCGCCCATGGTCTCAATAACACGTCCCATGGGCTGACGACGACGACTGGGCTGCTGCACCAGCTCAACCAGCACAATCTGGCCGTGTTTCGCATCGCTGGCATTTTCAGGCAGCACGGCAATATCGTGCACAATGCGTTTGTTATCAGGGATCACGAAGGCCATGCCACCATCAAGCTGGAAGCGCCCTACTACTTGATGCGTGTTGCGTTCCAATACCTCAATTACGACCCCTTCACGGCGACCACGACGATCCATGCCAGAGACTCGCGCCACTACACGATCTCGGTGCATCAATGCGCGCATCTCCCGCGCAGACATGAATAAATCATCACTGCCATCATCGGGAATCAGGAAACCAAAACCATCGGGATGGGCCTGGATGCGGCCGTGCACCATGTCCATTTTGTCCAGTGGACCATAACCATTGCGGCGGTTACGTATCACCTGGCCATCACGCTCCATGGCACGCAGTCGTCGAGACAGGGCCTCAATATCATCCTCTTCATGAAGGCTGAGCACCCCTGCTAGTTGCTGCCAGGTCATGGGTTCGCCCGCATCAGCCAGCGTTTCGAGAATCAGCTCCCGGCTGGCAATGGGTTTATCGTATTTCCTGGCCTCACGCTCGGCGTGGGGGTCAGCTTTTGTAGTTTTTTTCTTTCTAGTCATTTATTTGTATTTGGAAATCCGTGTAATTAGTTATAGACCGCAATGCGGTTTAGAACACCTGTTGTCAGGCGTGGGCGAATTGACAATTTCGGCGTCTCTCGGTAGAGTTGCCGCCGGTTGTGGTCAGGCTCAACAAAGCCATTACGACTCAACTCTTATGTATGCCCAGGTGGTGAAATTGGTAGACACGCTAGCTTCAGGTGCTAGTGGGGGCAACCCCGTGGAGGTTCAAGTCCTCTCCTGGGCACCATTTTATTTTAATCTTTAAAAGACCTTTTACTCTTACCTCTACCTTCCTCTACCTTCGATTTCACTTAAAGGGATGACGTAATACCATCGTTTCTTTTCGATCTGGCCCAGTTGAAATAATATCCACTGGCACACCGACCACCTCTTCAATTTTCTTGATATAGGCTTTGGCATTTTCTGGTAAGTCGTCATAGTTTTGAACACCAGCTGTACTTTCTGACCAACCTGGCATTTCAATGTATTCGGGGATGCATTCTTCGTATGCCTCAGCACCTATGGGCGGCGCATTGACCTTAATACCATCATGATCATAACCAACGGCGATACGTAACGTTTCCAACCCATCCAGCACATCCATTTTGGTCAAACAAATGCCGGTTAGTGAATTGATTTGTGCTGAACGACGCAAACATACTGCATCCAGCCAACCACAACGACGTGCACGACCAGTAGTAGCGCCAAACTCATGACCTTCTTTCGCAAGGTGTGCACCAATGGGATCGTTTAACTCTTCACCATCATAAAGTTCCGTTGGGAAGGGGCCGGCACCAACACGTGTGGTATAGGCTTTAGTAATACCTAACACATAATCGATATCACGAGGACCGACACCAGTACCTGTGGATGCACCACCGGCAGTTGGGTTAGATGACGTAACATAAGGATAGGTGCCGTGATCAATATCCAGCAGGGTACCTTGCGCACCTTCAAACATAATGTTCTTACCCTGTGCACGTAACGCATGCAACATGCCAGTAACATCTGCCACCATGGGGCGAATACGCTCGGCCATTTCCAGACCATAATCCAGTACCTGTTGGAAATCGACGGTATCAACTTTGAAATAATTTTTCAGTGCGAAATTATGATAGTCCAGCACTTCACCCAAACGTGCTGCAAACCGTTCGCGGTGTAACATGTCGCCAACCTTTAAACCACGGCGGGAAATTTTATCTTCGTAGGCAGGACCAATGCCACGACCGGTAGTGCCGATGGCTTTTTTACCACGAGCAATTTCACGAGCCTGATCCAGCGCAATATGGTAAGGCAAGATCAAGGTGCAGGCCTCACTGATAAATAGACGACCCTCGGTATTGATGCCGCTTTCGGCCAACATATCCAGCTCTTTCATCAGAGCATCCGGTGCCAGCACAACACCATTGCCAATCATGCACTGCACGTTGTCGCGTAAGATTCCGGAAGGAATAAGATGCAATATGGTTTTTTTACCATCGATCACCAGGGTATGACCAGCATTATGGCCACCCTGGAAACGCACTACTGCATCAGCACACTCCGTTAGCAAATCCACAACCTTGCCTTTGCCTTCGTCGCCCCATTGTGTGCCAACAATAATTACATTCTTACCCATATAAGCTACCCATGATAGTTACCCATGACTTTTACCCATTAAATTACTTAAACAATTTTTCATTTACGATTCTTTACTGCCCATTGTCCATCAGTGAGCGCCAACACCCGATCGCAACCGGCTTCACTTGCTCCACCAATTTGTCCTTTTAATTCACACACAACACGTTCGCCAGAATTGCGCAATTCGCGAATTTTTTCCGCCAGCGTAACGTCTTCACTCACTGGCGCGTAAATACTGCCTTTCTGAGACGCACCACCTGAACCTAAAGAAATCAGTGCACGCATGTCAGCACTAAAACCTGTCGCGGGACGTGCGCGGCCGAATACTTTGCCGATATCATCATAGCGCCCACCCTGTGCGATCGCGCGCCCCTGACCTTTCTGGTAAGCAGCAAACACCAAACCGGTGTGATAACGAAAACCACGAAGTTCGGCAAGATCAAAGTGCAACTGACAATTCGGTCGTAACGCGCTCACACTCTCTGCTACGTGATTAATTTCATCCAGCGCTTTGAGTATATCTTTGTTATCCGCGAAACATTTACGAGCTACCGATAATATTTCGACCCCACCATTCATTCCGGCAAGATCAGCAATATTTTTACGGATGTTTTCATCAATCTTCAGATCAGCCAGCAATGACTCCACTTCAGGTATTGCTTTGCGCTGTAAGGCATCAAACAAAACCGTTTCCTGCTCATCACTTAAACCTGCTGATTTTGACAGCGCGCGAAAAATACCCACGTGACCCAGATCAACATTCACCTGATTTATGCCGGCAAGTTCCAGCGTTTCCAGCATCAGGCAAACCATTTCCGCATCACCCTCAACGCTGGCATGACCGAACAACTCGGCACCTATTTGCGTAAAGCTCCGCGAACCGCCAAGCCCATCACCACGGGTGTGTAACACGGTACCCTGATAACAAAGCCGAACCGGGCCGTCTCGCCCACTCATACGATGTGCATCTATGCGTGCCACTTGTGGGGTAATATCTGCAAGCACTCCCATAAGTCGGCCACTGAGTTGGTCTCTCAGTTTAAAAGTCTGTATATCAAGGTCGTTACCATTGCCTATTAGCAATGAATCGAGAAACTCGACCAACGGTGGCATCACCAGCTCATAACCCCAACGATCAAACAAATCCAGCAATGCACGGCGCAAGGTCTCAAGCTGTTTAGCCTGAGGGGGCAATAACTCTTCTATTCCTTCAGGCAACAGCCAACGTTCTTTATTCATTTCTTATTAGATCAGGCAGGTGATTTATACGGCTACGATATATTCAGCTTTCAATATTTAATTTTTGGTTGTTAATAATTGGTTGTTAATAATTAATTTTTAACAAAGTACAACAACACTACACCAGCCAACATGGCAGTTAAGCTGGCAAAACGAATTTGACTATCGCTCATATTCAACATAGCCAGCATTTTTTCACGGAAACCTTTAGGGCTAAGAAAGGGCAATAAACCTTCGAGAACCAGCATAAGCGCTAACGCACTTAATAAATCATTCCACATCCAGTTTATTACCCTTCAACACCTAAACACCCTGTTTAAAGTATTTATTACTTAAAATACTTAAAGAACTCCGAATTCGGTTCAATAACCAGGATATCGCTTCTGTCCGCAAACGTAGTTTTGTATGCATTCAAGCTGCGGTACAAAGAATAAAACTCTACGTCTTTGCCATAAGCCTTGGCATAAATCGACGTTGCAGCCGCATCGCCTTCACCACGGAGTTTTTCAGCGTCGCGATAAGCATTGGCGACAATAACGGTACGTTGACGATCAGCTTCGGCCCGAATTTTTTCCGCAGACTCAGCACCGCGTGAACGCAGGTCTTTGGCCACACGTTCGCGTTCTGAACGCATGCGACGGTAGACCGAATCACTGATGTCAGACGGAAAATCGATACGTTTAATGCGCACGTCGACAATTTCAATGCCAAAAGCTTGTGCTTGCAGATTTGCGTCAATTCTAAGTTGATTCATAATTTCGAGGCGCTCACCAGAAACCGCCTCTTTTATCGTGCGTTTGGCCAATGCCGCCGTTAAACCATCTTTGACAATTTGCGACAAACGCAAATTCGCAACTATCGAATCACCACCAGTGGCAGTGTAGTAGTTGGCCACATCTTTAATGCGCCCCTTCACAAACGAATCCACAATAAGGTTTTTCTTTTCACCCGTAAGGTAGCGTTCCGGATCTGCATCCAGCGTCTGAATGCGCGCGTCAAATTTACGCACGTTATTCACAAACGGTGTTTGCCAGTGCAAACCGGGGTCAAAATCTGTACGAACGATTTCACCCAGACGGAACAGAATCGCTTTTTCCCGTTCATTGACGGTAAACATTGCGAATGAGCCAATAAATATTACTGCGCCCAGCAGGATACCTACGATTACTTTAGCCTGTGCCATTAGCGTTCTCCCCTGCCACGAAGGCTGTCACGAAGTCGTTGTTCCACCGCCGGTTGAGACGAAGAAACACCTTCCACAATACGACGCGCGTTGGAGGTATCACCGGTTCCACCGCTCATCATTTTATCCAGTGGCAGATACAACAGGTTGCCACCGCCCTTCACGTCCACCAATACTTTACTGGTGTTGCTCAAAACAGACTCCATGGCTTCAAGGTATAAACGTTTACGTGTCACCTTGGGCGCCTTTTTGTATGCTGCCAATACCTGGCTAAAGCGTGATGCCTCACCAGTGGATTCAGCAATGACCTGTTCCTTATAAGCATTGGCTTCAGCCAACTGTCGAGCCGCTTTACCGCGAGCCCTTGGAATAATGTCATTGGAATAGGCTTCGGCCTCGTTAATAACACGTGCCTGATCACCCTGCGCCTTTACCGCATCTGCAAATGCATCCTGCACCTGCTCAGGCGGTTGGGCATCCTGCATATTGACGGTGGTAATAATTAACCCCGTTTCATAACGATCAACAATGCCCTGAGCCACTTCTTTTGCCTGCGCAGTAATTGCCGCACGCTCATTGAGAATAAAGTCCATATCATTCTTGCCAACAATTTCTCGAATGGCGCTTTCTACTGCCTGGCGCAAGGTCACTTCAGGATCTCTTACCTTAAACAAGAAATCACTGGCACTTTTTACCTTGTACTGAACAGCCAGTTTTACATCGACAATATTTTCATCCTGAGTCAGCATTAATGACTCACGACCCACTGAGCCACCGGTAGTACGACTACCCGCACTGGCACGAAAACCAATACTCATACCACGGATTTGTGAAATATCCACTGGCTCCACCGTTTGTATAAAACGCGGGTACCAGTGCAGACCTGGCATGGTTGTCTCACTGTACTCACCGAAGTGCAGCACAACGCCTCGCGTGCCTTCCTCTACGGTATACAAACCCGAGAAACCCCACGCACCCATCGCGACTGCCGCGATCAGACCAATACCCAGCGAACCAACACCGCCTGCTCCACCGCCACCGGTACCGTTACTTTTGCCGCCGCCCTTGCCGCCACTCTTGCCACCAAAGATACTGCCGAATTTCTTTTGCAGATTGCGTACAACTTCATCGAGGTCGGGCGGACCTTGATCTTTGCCACGTCCGCCCCAGGGATCTTTATCCCCGGAGCCACCAGGTTCATTCCAGGCCATTTTTAATAAACTCCATCTGTGAAAATAAATAAATTAGTTATACGCCGGCGCTCTCTGCAACAAATAGCACAACAATCAGATAGCCGACAATCAGGTGCTGAATTTTAGGTGGTTTTGTACCCTAGCCGCAACAGTTAATATCAGTTGGCGACAATCTAATTCCTTCGGTTTTTTGCAGATTCTCAAGATCTCGGGGGGATATCTCCACCTCCAGCAGCAGATCACCACTTTCTTCCACGCATTCTTTCAAAACCTTGCCCATGGCGAACAGTTTTGCCCGCAGACGACCATTGGAGGCCGGCACCCGCAGCCATTCCCGAACCTGCTGAGGAGCAAATTCCTCTTCCAGCGCTTCCAGTAACAAATCTATCCCGTCACCAGAGGCTGCCGATAGCCAGACACGGGTTATTTTCCCATTTTTGTCGCGATCGATACGGGGCTCATGCCCTTCCAGAAGGTCGATCTTGTTGAAAACCTTGATCTGGCGCACCTCATCGGCGCCGATTTCCTTCAATACCTCATTCACCTGAGCCATTTGATCTGCATGATTTTCATTATGCGCATCAACGATATGCAGCAATAAGTCAGCCTGTCGCGTCTCTTCCAGGGTAGAGCGAAACGCCGCCACCAGATCGTGCGGCAAATCGCGGATGAACCCTACGGTGTCTGCCAAAATAACGTCGCCAGCCTGTGGTAATTCTACCCGCCGCAGGGTTGGATCCAGCGTTGCAAACAACTGGTCAGCAGCGTAGACCCCCGACTCGGTAACCAGATTAAACAAGGTGGATTTCCCGGCGTTGGTATACCCCACCAGTGACACCGTAGGCACATCCGCTTTTTGGCGGGCACGACGGCTCTGGTTACGCTGATTCTGTACCTTGTCCAGACGTTTATTGAGCTGCTTTATACGAGCAGCAAGTAGTCGTCGATCTGTTTCCAGCTGGGTTTCACCCGGACCTCGCAGACCGATACCGCCCTTTTGTCTTTCCAGGTGAGTCCAGCCTCGCACCAGACGGGTCGATATATGCCGGAGCTGTGCCAGCTCAACCTGCAAACGACCCTCATGGGAGGTTGCCCGCTGGGCAAAAATATCGAGAATCAGACCTGTTCGATCCAGCACACGACATTGCAACAATTTTTCCAGATTGCGTTCCTGTGACGGGGCCAGCGCATAATCCACCAGGACCAGATCGGCCTTCTCGCGTTCCACGCACAAACGAACCTCTTCCGCCTTGCCAGTACCGATGAGATATTTAGCGTCCGGGGTTCGGCGGGCGCTGCTGATTTCTGCCACCGGGGTTGCACCCGCAGACAGCGCGAGCTCACGAAATTCCGCAAGCTCTTCACTGTCATTTGCACCACTGGATAGATTCAGATGAATGAGGACAGCACGTTCGCCGCCGCCATCTTTCTCTGCATTAGATACAGGACGCTCAAACAACGGCGGCTCCTGACACTTTTTTAAACAATATAAAGTTAAGAATTATTTGAATCCGACCCACCTTCTTGTGTGACAGGCAATTTCACGTTGCGCGTAGGCACCACCGTGGAAATTGCATGTTTGTACACCATTTGATTGACGCTGTTCTTCAACAGCACAACAAATTGATCAAACGAATCAATTTGTCCCTGTAATTTAATACCGTTGACTAAAAATATTGAGACCGGAATGCGTTCCTTACGGAGGGCATTCAGGAAAGGGTCTTGTAGCGATTGCCCTTTTGACATGGTTTTCTCCTTTATTATTATCCTTATTCTAGTTATGTGGATCTATCTGATGCACTCGACCTACAACCACAGTTAAGCCACCATTCAGACCCTCGGATAGCAAAGGGATTACAAATATTTCACCCATTACTCGGCTATTCCTCTCACAAGGTAAGCCATCACAGGAGAAACCTCACCAAATCCAGTATCAGACCAGAGAGCCCCCACCGAGTAACTTCTACCCCTGCAAGAGTTATATGGCACTACTTGCCAGATATTTCAAGACCTTAGGCAGTATTTCCGCATCTGTGGCTTCAAATCGGCACTCTTCCTGCTCTCCACGGAGCCAGGTAAATTGTCGCTTGGCGAATTGACGGGTGGCGATGATGCCTTTTTCCACCATCGTCGCATAGTCATCCGCCCCGGCGAGATAGTTCCAAACCTGCCTGTAACCCACAGCACGCATTGATGGCAGGTCGCTATGCAAATTACCCCGCTGGTATAGACCTTCAACCTCTTTGACAAAGCCCTGGTCCAGCATAGAGTGAAAACGTTTTTCAATACGTTGGTGCAAAACCGCCCTGTCTTCAGGGGCAATCACTGCCTTAACGATCCGAAAAGGAAGATGGTTGTCTGTTTCTCGACCAAACCAGACCGACATGGGCTCCCCGGTTAGTTCGAAAACCTCCAAAGCACGCTGGATACGTTGCGGATCGTTCACATGGATCCGGGCCGCAGCCTCGGGGTCAACCGCGGCTAATCTGTCATGCAGGCTTTGCCAGCCCAACTCCTCAGCCTCTGCTTCCAGTCGAGCCCGCACTTCAGGGTCTGCAGACGGCAACGGTGACAGGCCGTGCTCCAGCCCCCGGTAATACAGCATGGTTCCTCCCACCAACAGGGGGATGCGACCTCGAGACTGAATTTCGCCAATTTCTTTAAGTGCGGCATCCCGGAATTGCGAAACCGAAAACGCCTCGCTGGGATCACAGATATCTATAAGACGATGCGGCGCAATTGCCAGAGTGTCGGCATCTGGCTTGGCAGTGCCAATATCCATGCCCCGGTATACCAACGCCGAATCAACACTGATGATGTCACACGGCAATTCCTGCACCAGTTGCACAGCCAGTTCGGTTTTACCCGAAGCAGTCGGACCCATCAGAAAAATAGCCGGAGGCTTTTCAGTGCTGACTTTAGGAGCCTCCGAAAAACTTTTCGTGGAATTAATCCCAGAATTCAAGGTTCTTGGCCAAGATCACCGCATCTTCCCGGCCATTCCTGGCGGGATAATAATCTTTGCGAGTACCCATTTGATTAAAACCCAGTCGTTCGTACAACTCTATCGCGGCATAATTAGAAGGTCTGACTTCCAGAAAGATGTCTTCAATACCCGCTTGCTTTGCTTTATCCAGCATATTGGTCAGTAACAGTTGGCCAAGGCCACGACGTTGAAATTCTTCCGCCACACAGAGATTAAGAATGTGCGCCTCGCCTGCCCCAGTGGACATGATGCAATAACTGGCAAGAACATCATCAATCTCACCAATCGAGCAGTGATAACCCACTCGCATGCAGTCAGCCATGATTCGATTTGTCCAGGGATAAGTGTAAACCGATAACTCAATGGCCATAACCGCATCAATATCGTCTTTCTCCATCGGCCGAATATTCAGGCTGGGCAATTGAACGACTGCGCTCACGATGTATCCTTATTTGTTTTACTTTCATCCGCGGCATGAATAATCGACATTGCCAGTCGCAGATCATCCCAGGATTTGGCTTTTTCACTGGGTTTACGCAGCAGATAGGCCGGATGATATGTCACGACTACCGGTGTATCACCATACTGATATTGCTTGCCACGCATTTTCCCAATGGGCGTTTCCACCTTCATCAAGTTGTGTGCGGCAATACGGCCAACCGCGAGAATTACTTTGGGCTTCACCATGGCGATTTGCCGTTGCAAATACGATTCGCACTGCGAAACCTCTTCAGGCTGAGGATCACGATTACCCGGTGGTCGGCATTTAAGAATGTTGGCGATGTAAACTTGCTCGCGCTTGTAACCGATTGCCAATAACATGTTATTGAGTAACTGACCGGCAGGACCCACAAACGGTTCACCCTGCTGATCTTCATCCGCACCGGGTGCTTCGCCTATTACCATCACCTGAGCCTGATGATCACCAACACCGAAAACCGTGTTAGTGCGCGATTCATGCAATGCACAGGCAGTACATGATGACACCATCGATTGCAGTGCCGGCCAATCCAGCTGGCTAACATCGACCGTGACATCAACATCAGATGTTGCAGGTGTAACGCCATGCTCCGCAGCGTCTACCATCACCTCTGCCACTTCAGCAGACACTGCATTTTCCGTTACAAGACTAACCGTATCTTCAACCACTCCCTCAACCGCTTCTTCAACTACATTGGTTAACGGTTGTGCGCGCAACGCCCAGGATTGAATGCCCATAGCCTGTAGATACTGAGCATTCTGTTCGTTGTTTATCCCGGAGGATTTTGGCGATGACATGTATTGAAAATCTAACCTGTTAGTCCTGGCTCGTTAAATTATTTATTTTTACACTTGCGGATGTTGCCGGTCTATTGGCTCCATCACTTTATTCAAGGCATTGATGTAGGCCTTGGCCGAAGCGATAACGATATCAGTATCCGCCCCCTGCCCATTCACAATACTTCCATTTTTTTGCAAACGTACAGTGACTTCACCCTGAGAATCTGTACCACTGGTAATATTGCTCACCGAATACAATTGCAATTCGGTGCCACTATTCATCACAGTTTCAATCGCCTTGAACGCAGCATCCACCGGACCGCCACCATCAGACGTCCCCTGTTTTTCCTCGCCGTCCACATTCAACGTAATAACCGCATTGGGTGTCTCGCCCGTTTCCGAACAGACTTTTAAACCAACCAGTTTCACCCGTTCGTTTTCAGCCTCAAGGTTCGTCTCGGTAACAATGGCCTGTAAATCATCATCAAAAATTTCATGCTTCTTATCGGCGAGATCTTTGAAACGAACAAACGCTGCATTGAGATCTTCTTCAGATTCAAATGTTACCCCGAGTTCGGTTAAGCGAGTTCTGAAAGCGTTGCGACCGGAATGTTTACCCAACACCATGCGGTTGGCACTCCAGCCCACATCTTCTGCGCGCATGATTTCGTAGGTCTCCCGATTTTTAAGCACCCCATCCTGATGAATGCCAGACTCATGGGCGAAAGCATTGACGCCCACAATGGCCTTGTTAGGCTGCACTGTGAAACCAGTGATGTTCGATACCAAACGGGAACACGGTACGATTTGGGTTTTATCTAAATGGTCGACCGTGCAATCAAAAACATCCTGACGTGTACTGACCGCCATCACAATCTCTTCCAGCGAAGCATTACCCGCACGCTCACCCAAACCATTAATGGTGCATTCCACCTGTCGGGCACCATTCATCACTGCCGATAAGGAATTGGCCACTGCCAAACCCAGATCATTATGGCAATGTACTGAAAACACGACCTTGTCCGAATTAGGAACACGCTCAATGAGATTGCCGATCAAGCTACCGAACTGTTGGGGCACGTTATAACCCACCGTATCCGGTATATTAACTGTGGTGGCACCTGCATCGATCACTGCTTCCAGAATACGGCAAAGAAAATCGAAGTCAGATCGACCGGCATCTTCAGGAGAAAATTCCACATTGTCGGTATATTTCCGCGCCCGCTTCACAGCATGGACAGCCTGTTCCAATACTGCATCCGGCTCCATACGCAATTTCATTTTCATGTGTATGGGTGATGTTGCAATAAAAGTATGAATGCGTGCGGAATTGGCCCCTTTCAATGCTTCACCTACTCTATCTATATCTTTATCCAGCGCTCTTGCAAGCCCGCAAATCGTACTGTCTTTGATTGCATCTGCCACAGCTTTCACTGCCGCAAAATCACCTTCACTGGCAATAGGGAAGCCTGCCTCGATGACATCAACATGCATTTTTTCAAGGGCTTTGGCGATACGCACTTTTTCATCGCGCGTCATCGACGCACCGGGGCTCTGTTCCCCATCACGCAAGGTGGTATCAAAAATTATTAACTGGTTGCTCATTTCTCACTCCATCTATCTGTAAACCATCTTATCAGTGGTAACAGTAATTTTCAGTCGCACACATCAAAGATTTTATCTCATTTAGGCTGCACCCGGCGATAGCGTATGCCTGTAGATTAATCACTATGATTAATGACGAGGCCAATTCGCTACTGTGATTCGCCAATAGAGGCGCAGCACGGAATATAGGGATTGTGGTAGGAAAAGTAGTCTGCCCTAAGGCAGTAGACGTAGGACGGCAAAAGGAGCTGAAAGAAAGTCAGCGCACAAGCTCACCTGCCCGGAAGGCATATGAAATAAAGGCTTGTGATATGAATAGGTCATTTTCGATATTTATCTTGTAAAGTCAGGTTAACTATAGCGGCGAACCACAACCCTTTCAAGGGGATTTAGCGAACGGAGACAGCATAACAGCAGTGACTCCCTGCTATTCCTCAGGCGAATCCTGATTACTGGATGGTTTGCTACCCTTTGAATGGCTGTGAGATTTACGTTCTGCACGTCTGCGCCGCAATGTAATCAGAGTAACCACTGGCCCGGACAATGCGTACAAAGCAAAACCAGCAAACAATATTTGCGGCGGATCAATGGAAATCAGCACGAACACCAGCACCACAATGAGCACTGCAACAAACGGAACACGACCCCTAAGATCAAGATCCTTGAAGCTGCGATAGCGCACATTACTCACCATAAATACGCCCAGCATAACTGTGATAATGGCGGCACCAATAGCCATGCTACGACCACCTATATCGTAATCCTGACCCACCCAAACCAGGCCAGCAATAACCGCTGCCGCTGCTGGGCTAGCCAGCCCCTGAAAATAACGTTTGTCTGCACGACCAACCTGGGTATTAAAACGAGCAAGTCGCAAAGCGGTACCCGCCGTATATACAAATGCAGCCAACCAGCCAATTTTTCCCAGATCAGACAATAACCAGATAAACACCACCAGGGCCGGCGCAAGACCGAAGGAAACCATGTCTGCCAGGCTGTCGTACTCTGCGCCAAACTCACTCTGGGTATTGGTCAGTCGTGCGACACGACCATCAAGGCCATCCATAATCATGGCAATAAAAATAGCGATTGCGGCATCTTCGAAACGACCACCCATGGCCGCCACAATGGCGTAAAATCCCGCAAACAAACAACCTGTAGTAAACAGGTTCGGCAATAAATAGATGCCACGTCGGGGCTTCTTTTCAGGCTTGTCGTCCTTGCGTCTTTCTTCGTTGTTCATTAGGTCAATAGTTCATTAGTCGGTCGTTCATTAATTACGTTTTTTAGCTAAAAGTATTGTCAGCATCATACTTGTGTAACCAGAGTAACATTATAGCATCTAGGTATTCGCTACTATTTTTGTTACCGACGACCCATCTTCTGTTCGCACTAATGTTGCTATGATGCCTGTTCCTGCTAACACCTTATCGCCTACCCGTACATCAATGCGCGTCGATTCTGGCACCAACACATCAACCTGGGTACCAAACCGTAAAAAACCGCAGCGTTGTCCCTGGCCAATACGCTCACCACTTCGCACGTAACAATGAGGCCTTGGCAATAAAGCACTCGCCTCTATCACCAACACTACCTCATCACCTTCATCACTTTGTATATTTTGTGCAAATGCCATCAACCCGCCATTTGTCTCATCGATAGTAACCTTAGCAATAGTAGCGGTATCACCACTTTTAACTGTAGCTAATGACTCTATTTTACGAGGCAGCTTTTGCCACTGTTTGATAATTTTCCCTTCCATAGGACTATGAACAGAATAAACATCCATAAAGCTCATTTTAATACTGATGCAAATCGCTATTCTGTCGAGGTAAGCATCATATACTTTTTCAATAGCGGTAATTCTGCCGTCTACCGGGCACACGATACCCAATGGTAATGCCGGTATTTTTCGATGTGGATCACGAAACAAAAAAAACAGGAAAACCACCAGGGTCCATAGCGGCACACTGGCTAGACCAAAATATAAATGGGTAGTAATTGCTAACGCAATCGTGAGAAATAGCCACACCCAGCCTTCACGCGCAATCAGTGGATAACGGTAGGCAAGCATGGGTTAGTCTGAAAATAGAATGATGAAAATATAGCAATAGAACAAAAGGGGCGAAACAACTGCTTCACCCCTTTATCATTTATTGGCTTAGTTTTTGGTTTTATCCACTAATGCGTTGGCAGTAATCCAGGGCATCATGGCACGTAATTTTGCACCCGTTTTTTCAATCGGGTGCTCTTCATTCAAACGGCGACGCGCAGTCATTTCCGGATAATTGCTTTGCCCTTCCAGAATAAAGCGTTTGGCATATTCGCCTGTCTGAATATTGCGTAATGCTTCTTTCATTGCTCGACGGCTTTCTGCATTAATGATTTTTTCGCCGGTAACATACTCACCATATTCTGCATTATTAGATATGGAATAATTCATGTTGGCGATGCCGCCTTCATACATGAGATCAACAATCAGTTTTAATTCATGCAAGCATTCGAAATAAGCCATCTCGGGCGCATAACCCGCTTCCGTTAATGTTTCGAAGCCGGCTTTAACCAGCTCAACCGCACCACCACACAATACTGCCTGTTCACCAAACAAATCAGTTTCAGTCTCATCTTTGAAAGTGGTTTCAATAATACCGGTACGACCACCGCCAACACCGGAAGCATAGGAAAGAGCAACATCCCTGGCTTTACCGGAAGCATCCTGAAAAATAGCAATAAGATCTGGAATGCCGCCGCCATTTTTAAACTCATTACGCACAGTATGACCAGGAGCTTTGGGTGCAATCATAATGACATCAAGATCTGCTCGAGGCACAACCTGGTTGTAATGAATGGCAAAACCATGAGCAAATGCCAGGGTAGCGCCCTGCTTTAAGTTCGGCTCAATTTCATCTTTATAAAGTTGTGACTGAAACTCATCTGGCGTTAGAACCATAACCAGATCTGCGCCAGCAACCGCCTCAACCACAGGCTTAACGGTAAGACCTTCTGCTTCTGCTTTAGCGATAGAGGACGAACCAGATCGCAGACCAACCGTCACATCTACGCCGGAATCTTTGAGATTATTGGCATGGGCATGGCCTTGTGAGCCATAACCAAGAATGGTGACTTTTTTGCCTTTAATGATTGAAAGATCACAATCTTTGTCGTAATAAATATTCATTGTCCACTTGCTCCTGTTTCAAATTCTTTAAATACATTTCGTTCGCCTAAATCCACATGGGAGGCAAACGTTTAATAATTTCTACAAACCGGATAATCAGATTTAGATGTGTAAACTTTTTGATCCGCGAGAGATACCGGAAACACCCGATCGTACTGTCTCAAGTATTGGGGTCTTATCAAACGAGTTTATAAAGGCATCCAGCTTTTCGCCTTTACCGGTGAGCTCAATAGTGTAGCTGGTTGCCGTTACATCAATAATGCGTCCGCGGAAAATATCCACCAGCCTTTTTATTTCTTCGCGCGAATCATTGCTTGATGTTTTCACCTTGATCATCATCATTTCACGTTCGATGTGCGGGCCCTCGGTTAAATCCATCAGCTTAACCACATCGATCAGTTTATTGAGCTGTTTGGTAATCTGCTCAACAATTTCATCTGAACCACGAGTCACCAATGTTAAGCGTGATAGAGTGGCGTCTTCTGTCGGCGCGACAGTAAGAGACTCAATATTGTAGCCGCGCGCGGAAAACAGGCCCGCCACTCGGGATAAGGCGCCCGCTTCATTTTCCATTAATATTGAAATAATATGTCTCATGTTTTGTTCTTCAGTTGCAGTTAGTAGTTCCGGCTATTAAATCCATCTCTTAAACCTATCTGTTAAATAAGTATCATTTCATCCAGACCCGCCCCTGCAGGAACCATCGGGTAAACATTTTCCGTTGGGTCCGTCAAAATATCCAGAAACACCAGACGATCTTTCAGTTTAAAGGTTTCTTTAATGGCAGCTTCGACATCACCTGGTTTGGTGACCTGAATACCCACATGGCCATACGCCTCAGCCAGTTTGACAAAATCCGGCAGAGATTCCATGTACGAGTGTGAAAAACGACTGTCGTAAAAAAATTCCTGCCACTGACGCACCATGCCCAGGAAACCATTGTTTAAACAAATGATTTTGATGGGCAAATTATGCTGCAGACAGCTAGACAGCTCCTGAATATTCATCTGGATGCTGCCCTCACCTGTCACACACGCCACCTGTGCTTTTGGATGCGCAAGTTGCACGCCCATGGCAGCTGGCAACCCAAAACCCATGGTGCCCAGACCGCCCGAATTGATCCAGCGCCGCGGTTTATCAAACCGGTAATACTGCGCAGCCCACATTTGATGCTGGCCTACATCAGAAGTCACAAAGGCATCGCCCTTGGTCACCTTATACAGAGTATCCAGTGCAAACTGAGGTTTAATTATTTTGGTATCAGTTTTGTACGCAAGGCAGTCTTTTGATCGCCACTCTTCAATCTGCTTCCACCAGTCTTTAAGTGCAGCCTTATTGGGCTTATAACCATCTTCCTTGAGTTGTTTAAGCAACGCCTTGAGAACACTGTTCACACCACCCACGATGGGCACATCCACTTTTACATTTTTTGAAATTGACGAGGGATCAATATCAACGTGAATAATCTTCGCATACGGTGCAAATTTCTCGATGTTTCCCGTAACACGATCATCAAAACGTGCACCAATGGCAATGATCAAATCGCAGTTGGAAATAGCCATATTGGCTTCATAGGTGCCGTGCATGCCCAACATGCCAACAAACTGTTTGTCCGAGGCAGGATAACCACCCAGCCCCATCGATGTGTTGGTTACCGGTGCACCGACCATATGTGCTATTTCGATTAATGCCTTGCTGGCATCATCAAGAATGACACCACCGCCCGTGTAAAACATGGGACGTTTGGATGAGGCTATCATTTTGGTGGCCTTTTTGATTTGCCCACTGTGGCCTTTCACCACCGGATTGTATGACCGCATCTCGATAGTTTTTGGATAGATGTAATCCGCCGTTTCTGCGGTGACGTCCTTGGGGATATCAACAACGACTGGCCCCGGTCGACCCGTGGTTGCAACATAAAAAGCTTTTTTCAGAGTCGAAGTTAAATCCTTAACATCTTTAACCAGGAAATTATGTTTCACGCAGGGGCGCGTAATGCCAACCGAATCCACTTCCTGGAAGGCATCGTTGCCAATGAGGCTGGTTGGCACCTGGCCGGTAATCACCACCATGGGAATCGAGTCCATATAAGCAGTGGCAATACCGGTCACGGCATTGGTGGCGCCTGGGCCTGACGTTACCAACACAACGCCCGGCTTACCTGTGGAGCGGGCATAGCCATCGGCCGCATGGGTCGCTGCCTGTTCATGGCGCACCAAAATATGTTTGACCTTATCCTGCCTGTGCAGAGCATCATAAATATGAAGCACAGCACCCCCAGGGTAGCCAAACAGGAATTCGACACCTTCATCATGCAGAAAATGCGTTAAAATCTCTGCGCCGGTCAGTTTCACGTCACAATCTCTCTTCTTATAATGTAGTTGCCTAATCATGCTCAGAGCACCGTTTGTGGCACCCAGAAAAAATGCCCGCGAGTCGGGCGATTTTGGCATAATAGTGTGGAAGAGGAAAATACTGGTAACTGCCCTTCAGGTCAAGAGATTCGGGCATTAGCACTACCTAATCACCTCAATTTTCGTATAGAATAGCCCGCCATTCACGTTGACAGAATATTACGGGGCACGGGTAGAACAACAGGGGTTCTGGTTCCTTACAATTCGGACAAAACAGCTCAGGAACAATTTCCTGACAAATGACGTTACAACTCTGACTTGCACAATCTGGCTTTATATAAACCACTGCAATTTATATTTATTTGATTTAATCATAGATTTTTTTAATGGCTTCTACGTTATAATGACTACTCGACAGTTCCAGACCGCCAGTGCCCTCAGATATCGAAGCGACACATGCCACAAGCGCAAAATTACGTGAAAAAAATCATCATTGAAGGCACCACTCAGGGTGGCAGGAAGTTCAGACCCAGCGATTGGGCTGAGCGGATGAGTGGTGCATTGTCTACCTTTGGGCCTGACCAGCGTATTCGTTACTCTCCCCTTCTCCAGCCCACAACCATTAACGGTATAAAATGCATTGTTATTGACCCTGACATGCAGGAACAATTCCCGGAGATGTACACCTATATAATGGGTTGGGCCAATAAAAATGAGCTGGTGGTGTCTGAAAAAGAGGTTAACTAGAAGAAGACGTTTCCTGGCAATAATACGTCAAAGCCTGTACAACACTCCTGATATCGAATTTTAAATAATAATCTTACGACAGACCGAGAACCAGGAATGCCCTATCTAAAAATACAGACCAATAAGGTCTTAGATGAGCCTGTCCAAAATGCGCTTCTAAAAAAGGCATCGGCAACTATTTCTGCCCAGTTAGGGAAGCCTGTGGATTACATTATGGTTGCCATCGATCCACCACGCCCCATGATGTTTGCTGGAAGTGATGAACCCACCGCCTATCTGGAACTAAAAAGTATCGGACTGTCCTCTGCTAATACCACGGATTTTTCAGCAGCACTCTGCAATTTAATAGCCGGAGAACTTTCTATCGACAAAGATCGTGTTTATATCGAATTTTCTAATTCAGAACGTAGCATGTGGGGCTGGAACGGCGCAACGTTCTAAAAATAACGGTAAGGGCCCAACATGTTCAAACGACTCCTTATTATCATCGTTGTGCTGATCGGAATCGCCTTCCTGATCCCATCCAACCCTTATACGGATAAATTCACCGCCCCCACAATCAAGAGCGTCAAGAAAGTTTACGCCTATTTCGATGACAAGGTAGACCTTCCCGAC
>JAUWLO010000115.1 GCA_030613605.1 Gammaproteobacteria bacterium
CGAATATCGGTCACTTCAAACCATCTAAGGTCATGAATTGTTTTCGTTGCTTTCGTAATCGCGTTATTAACGGCTTCTTCAACACTCGTTTTAGATGTTCCGGTGAGTTCTATTGACTTATAAGTGTGGTCAGTCATGTAAGTGTCCTCCTAAGTTTTTTGTCTGTTTTGTATCAGTAGATGAATAGCATGGCTAAAGTGTCTGTGCTTGTTTATTAAGAATGTCTTTACCTATTTTTTCTAATTCAAACATTTTTGAAAGACTGGTCCGGGCGCGTTCGGCAACATCTTCGTCGATGGTAATGAATTGTTCCGGCACCGGATCTTTGAGTGCCTTGAGAACATCTTCGAGCTGAATTTCTTTCATATAGGGACAAAGAATACAGGTGCCGACAATTTTTTTATCTTTAAATTCTGCTTTAAAGCGATCCGTCAGGCCACACTCTGTAACCAGCATAAAGGTTTTTGCTGGCGATTCTCGTACATAGTTGAGCATGCCTGCTGTACCGCCAGCGTAATCAACCAGTGCCACCACTCCCGGTGCGCACTCGGGGTGAGCCAGAATTTTTACACCAGGAAAGCGGTTACGTATATCTTGCACGGTGTCCGGATTAAATCCCTCATGGACAACACAGGTTCCATCCCAGGTGATGATTTTTTTTGAGGTCATGTTTTGCAAATTGAGCCCCATTAATTTATCAGGGATAAAAATGATCTCTGGTTGTGGCATTGCCTCAACAACTTCAACAACATTAGATGAAGTACAGCAGGAATCGCTTTCCGCCTTCACTTCGGCATAACTATTCACATAACAGACAATACCCGCATTCGGATATTGTTGTCGGAGTTGCCGCACCTGTTCAGCGTTGATCGAATCAGCGAGGGAACATCCCGCAACCCGGGGAACCAGAACTTCTTTATCAGGATTGAGCAGTTTGGCTGTTTCGCCCATGAAATAAACCGAGCAAAAAATGATCTTTTGTGCCGGGTGTTCGGTTGCCGTGCGACTGAGACTATAGGAATCACCGATATAATCACCAATTCCGTACATGATGTCTGGCGTTTGGTAGGAGTGTGCGAGTATTACTGCATTTTGTTCGACCTTTAGCTGGTTGATTTCCAATGTGGTGGGGGCAATAGACTCACAATCCTCGCGGGCCCAGCCGAGCTTGTTTAGTTTCTCGTAGAGTCGGTCTGTCTCTTTTTTGATATCTGAAGTTGAAGTATTCATATTCTATAATTCTAGTATGAATATTCTAAAACGACAGGATAACAATCCGGAAACTAAGGGTATCGTAATGCACCACATGGCATGGGCATATGATCTGGGCTGTTATCTTGTTGGAATGGGAGCTCATTTTCGTCGCAAAATCTTGCAACTTGCTCAGTTGCGGTCAGGAGAACATGTGCTTGATGTTGGTTGTGGTACCGGCGTGTTGACAAGATTAGCCGCGGAAGAGGTGGGGAATGAAGGTGAGGTGATAGGTATTGATGCTTCGGCGGAAATGATTCAAGTGGCGAAACGTAAAGCTGTAAAAGTGCATAGTAAAGCAACTTTTCAGTTAGCGGTGGTTGAATCTTTACCCTTTGAAGATGAGCGCTTTGATATCGTACTGAGCAGCATGATGCTGCATCACCTTCCACCTGAATTAAAAGTGACCGGTTTAAGAGAAATATTTCGGGTCTTGAAACCGGGTGGACGATTAATGGTAGTTGATGTGGATAAACCAACAAGCCTGATAGGTCGAGTGTTAATGTTTCCCTGGCGTAAGGATCCTGCTGTGAAAGATAACCTTGAAGGGCATGTTCCTGAATTTATACAAAATGCGGGTTTTCTTAATCTACATCATCCTCGAGCCAAATGGCGTGGGTTTATCTCATTTTGGTTGGCCACCAAGCCAGGTAAGTAAATTATGATTTACTATAGTTTGAGATCAGATACATCACCTTTGCGTAAAGCGATTAGTCATGCCTATCTAAGCGATGAGACACGTTTGGTACAGTCACTTATCGCGCAGGCTGAGTTAAATAAAACAGAGTCATCAGCGATCGCTGAACAGGCACGTCAACTTATTATCAAGACAAGGGAACAGGCCCAGGTCAGTGGCGGGATTGAGGCGCTGTTACGTGAATATGATTTGTCTTCTGAGGAAGGCGTGACATTAATGTGTTTGGCAGAGGCGTTGTTACGCATTCCTGATCCCGATACGGCTGATCAATTAATTAAAGACAAATTGACTCAGGCTGATTGGGAAAAACACCTGGGGCACAGTCATTCGTTATTCGTCAATGCCTCTACCTGGGGTTTAATGTTGACAGGTAAATTGATTCACTTTGAAGAAGAATCAATGAGTAGTGTATTTACTCGTTTACTTGTGCGCAGTAGCGATCCGGTTATACGTCTTGCCATTCAGGAATCGATGAGCATTATTGGTCAACAATTTGTCCTCGGTGAAACGATTGAAGCAGCCATAAAGCGTAGTCAGAATACGGATAGTCAGGAATATCTATTTTCATTTGATATGTTAGGCGAAGCGGCACTTTCGATGGCAGATGCGCAAAACTATCTTGAAAAATATCTTCATGCTATTCAGGTTATTGCAAGTACAAACCAAAACGCTAAAGATGAATTTGAGGCAGCGGGTATTTCAGTAAAATTGTCTGCCTTGCATCCGCGCTTTGAGTTTGCACAGCGTGAAAGAGTTATGAATGAACTGGTAGCAAAAGTATTATTGATTGCACAACAAGCGCGTGATGCGGGTATTAGTATCACAATAGATGCAGAGGAAGTTGATCGTCTGGATATAACGCTCGATATATTTGAAGCAGTATACACCGATGCTTCGCTGGGTGATTGGCAGGGATTGGGGTTGGCTGTGCAAGCTTATCAAAAGCGTGCTTTGCCAGTGATAAAATGGTTAGCAGATTTAGCGAAGAATAAACAACGACGAATCATGCTGCGTCTTGTTAAAGGTGCTTATTGGGATAGTGAGATTAAATATGCCCAGGAGCAAGGTCTGGATGGCTATCCGGTTTTTACTCGTAAAGTATTAACTGACTTGTCATATCTTGCTTGCGTGAAACAGATTATTGCTTCAAGTAAATATCTTTACCCACAGTTTGCCACACATAATGCTTATACGGTTGCAACGGTGCAAACATTAATGCAGTCAGGACAGGACTATGAGTTTCAACGACTGCACGGCATGGGTGAAGCTATTTATAGTGAAGTAAAGAAAACTAACCCTTCTATTAAGTGCCGTGTTTATGCACCAGTTGGTAATCATAAGGATTTATTACCCTACCTGGTACGCCGCTTGTTGGAAAATGGCGCAAACACCTCCTTTGTGAATCGCATCGAAAATGAAAGCCTTCCGCTTGATGATCTGATTCAGGATCCGGTTGTGAGTGTGAAATCTTTACAGCACATACCGCATCCTTCCATTCCTTTACCGCAAAACTTGTTTAATGAAGAACGTTTAAATTCCAAAGGAATTAATTTTTCCGATATTACGATTTTGCAAAAATTAGATCATGCTTTCACAGAGATGGAAAAGCGTGACTGGCAAGCAACTCCTTTAATAGCTGACAAGACAATAGAGGGTGAATTAAAAGCTATTATTTCTCCTGCAAACCCGGATGTAATAGTTGGGCACGTCATTGAAGCGACGCAGGAGCATGTATCTGATGCATTAACGGTAGCTTATGACTACCGAGATGAGTGGGCTAATCAAATCGTTGAGTTACGAACAGAGATTGCAGAACGTGCAGCGGGTTTACTTGAAACGCATCGAGAAGAATTGATATTTTTGTGTGTTAAAGAGGGCGGTCGTTGTATCAAAGATAGTTTGGCCGAAGTACGTGAAGCCATTGATAGTTGTCGCTACTATGCAAAGCAGGCACGTAAAAAATTATCGTCACAAGCCTTACCTGGACCAACGGGAGAGTCAAACACACTCAGTATGCATGGACGTGGTGTCATTCTTTGTATCAGTCCATGGAATTTTCCCGTTGCGATTTTTACCAGTCAGATCATTGCCGCGCTTGTGGCAGGCAATACGGTGATCGCAAAACCTGCGCACCAGACACCGTTAACTGCCATGCGTGTTGTTCAGCTATTGTATGAAGCCGGAATACCAACAGATGCATTAACATTGTTGCCAGGTGAAAGTGGCGTGATGAGTGAACCTTTATTGCAGGACGAACGTATTGCCGGTGTCATTTTTACCGGTTCTACCGAAGTGGCAAAAACAATTAACCAGACTTTAGCGTTACGTCCAGGTCCAATTGTGCCACTGATCGCAGAAACTGGTGGCCAGAACGCTATGATTGTTGATAGCTCAGCGTTACCGGAGCAAGTCGTTAGTGATGTACTGACCTCGGCATTTAACAGTGCGGGTCAGCGTTGCTCTGCATTACGTGTTTTGTTTTTGCAGGATGACATTGCACCACGTGTTATAGAGTTGTTAACAGGTGCTATAGCAGAGTTGCAAGTGGGTGATCCTTTATTGTTGTCGACGGATGTGGGTTCATTGATTGATGCAGATAGTAAAAACAAGGTGATGGCACACATTACCCATTTATATGAAATTGCGAAATTTATTTGTCATGCAACAGTGGATGAAAAACTGTTAAAAAATAATTATGTTACACCCGTGGTGTTTGAAATCAGTTCACTGGCGTTATTGAAAGAAGAAGTGTTTGGGCCAGTGCTGCATATCATTCGATATACATCAGATGAATTAGATGAAGTCATTAACGCCATCAATGCAACGAAATACGGTTTAACCTTAGGTATTCATAGTCGCATTAAAGAAAAATATGACTATATTGTAAAACATACACGAGTGGGAAATATCTACGTCAATCGCAATATGATCGGGGCGGTGGTTGGTGTGCAACCCTTTGGTGGTGAAGGTTTGTCAGGAACCGGCCCCAAAGCAGGTGGGCCCAATTATTTGCAGCGTTTAGTAACTGAGCGAACAGTTAGCATCAATACCTCTGCTATTGGCGGGAATGCGACGTTGTTAAACTTAAAAAGTTAAAATAAATTATCCCGATTTTTAGCACCATTATTGTGATCCTATCGATAAGATATCGGGCGTTGAATATCCGCTCCTGGCGACCTGAGAGCTTTATCGTGTTTCTGGGCATGTGTAGATTTAATTATTGCTATTCGACCAAAGCAGTCAGTCGTTATAAACTGGCAAAGTGGTAATGGATGAAATTAGCTCAGCGCCGGGAGGGGACGTGGTATTAGCAAGTACAAGAGCACGAACCTTACTTTGGCTTACCCTGTTTGCAATTACGATGGCATATGTTGAGGCTGCGCTCGTGGTGCATCTGCACAGTTTGTACTACCCTAATACCCTTCAATCCTTATTTCCTTTGCAGTTGCTTAGTCACCGGGATCTCGCTATAGAACTAGGTCGAGAAGCGATGACCATTATTATGATCTTGAGTGTCGCACTGCTAGCGGCAAAAAATTTCGCGCATCGGTTTGCTGCCTTTGTGTACATCTTTGGCTTCTGGGACCTGGGATATTATCTTTGGTTGAAGGTGTTCATCGATTGGCCACAGAGTTGGCTTGAATGGGATGTGTTGTTCCTGATCCCTTGGCCATGGTTTGGACCCTGGCTTGCGCCTGCCGCTATCGCTTTACTCTTTTGCTTATGGGGTGGCTACGTGTTGGTGACAACATCCAAACCATTTTTCACCGGGCGATGGGTCAGTTTGTTCTTGCTCGGCGCAGTATTCGCTTTGTTTGCGTTTCTTTCTCCCGCGATGCCATTGCTCGCCGGTGGGGAAGAAGCCTTTCGGGGCTATCAATCGACTCACTTTCCCTGGCTGCTGTTCGCAATCGGTTTTATGCTGATGGTCGTTAGCCTCCTTGGTACCTTACATCAGAAATAAAGTATAAGCTTGTATTGTTACATCTTTCAGTTAGGCAGGCATTGCAACAACTGCGTTTTCTTTGGTTTTAGATTATAGTCTCAAACTTGATGTTACTTTTGAAGAAAATCAGCACTTGACTCCCGAATATATTTTTTAAAGACCTGGCAAGGTTTACATTGAACAACAATCATCTCTTGCAAAATAAGAGAGTCCATATAGCAATAATAAATCTATAAATATCAGGATTAGATTATGAAAGTGACAGAAGCTCTAACAAGACGTAAATCCACCCGTGCTTTTCTTAGTAAAGCCGTTGAGGTAGAGAAAATTAAACGAATTTTAAACGCAGCCAGACATGCCCCTTCAGGGGCAAATACTCAACCGTGGCAGGTTGCTGTAGTCATGCGTGATAAAAAACTCCAACTGGAACAACTTATTGAAAATGCGTTTCGAAGTGGGGTAAAGGCAAAAATGGATTATCAATATTATCCGTGTGAATGGCAAGAACCTTACAAGGAACGACGCAAAGCCACGGGTGTTCAGCTTTATACTGCGCTCGGAATCGCACGAGAGGATAAAGAAAAGAGGCTGGATCAATGGGCCGCCAATTACAGAGCTTTTGATGCGCCCGT
>JAUWLO010000205.1 GCA_030613605.1 Gammaproteobacteria bacterium
ACATTCACCCGCAAATCCGGGAACTGGCGATCCACCGAGGGTCGCTCACCGGTCTCATGGCGAAACTGGTCACAAATGGCATCCTTCACCTTTTGGGCGCCAAACTGGCTATGATTAATGGCCGACTGCACGGTGCTGAAATCCACTACCAGCGTACCATCAACCGCAAGATGCTCAGTCCAGTCGATATCCAGCACACCGTTGTAGAGTTCTTCAGGGTCAGCTGCCGGAAAGGTTTTCAACGGTTTCAGCACGCGATTGGCAATACGCGACCACAAACACACGCGATAGGCCGTGGCCAAGTCACCCTCAAAACTCACCCCGGCACGTGCCTCTTTAACATTACTGGCATCAAGCTGGCGCAACTCGTCAGCCAGCAGGCCTTCCATACCCTTGGGGGCGGTGGCGAAATAGTGTTGTTTACTCATGAAAAGGTTTGCTCATGGGGTGATCTGCTATGAATTAGTTTGCTGGCGATGCTGCATCAATTTATTCCGACAGCCTATTTCAGGCTGGACTGAATGGATCGGATGGCGACCAACTCTTCGGTGGAATACAGTGTTTCCATGTCTGCATCGGCCAGCCCCTTGTGGGGTAACATCAACAGCTCAGCAAGATCACGGTGATCCTGATTAGTCGCATCGAGATCCTGATTCGCAAAGGCCTTCAATGTCGCTGAAAAACTGTAACCAGCGGCCGTAAACACCCCTTCTATAAACTTCTTTTTACCTGCCGGTCGCATGCTGGCGGGTTGTACCGAGTATTGCTGCGCCACTGTGCGATAGGCGTCCGCAAGTTGTTCCAGAGCAGCATGATCCCCAATGGGCGCCGGCTTTGGGGTGCCGTTATCACAGGCCGACAAAACCAGCAGCGATACCATTAACAGCAAAAACGGCGGCAACACCATCATCCTCTCAACGAGGCTAAAATCTCTATTCTTCATGGAGCGGCATCATACCGAAGGCCCTGTAGTTAAAGCCAGGGTTAAAGCCAGCGCTAAAGCCAGGGGCATACCAGCCACAGCACTAACCATCCTCCATTCGGCAATTCTGACAGATTAAAACGCTGACACATTAAGACTCTGGTACATTAAGGCTATGAGTGTCGTCGAAAAATACTATCAGGAAACCCAGCGAAAACTTTTTGAGCATGATGCTGCGCAACTTGAGGTTATCGATCGACTACAAACGCTCTATGACCACCTCCATGATCACCGAAACAGTCATCCGCAAACCAATCACCACAACGGGGTGGGTCTGTATCTATGGGGTGATGTTGGCCGCGGCAAAACCTGGCTCATGGATATGTTTTACAGCAGCCTGGAATTTGAAAATAGATTGCGCCTGCACTTCCGTCATTTTATGCAGGACATCCATGATGAACTCGCCCACCTCAGTGGACACAAAGATCCGCTACCGATTGTTGCGAAACATTATTCACAAAGAACGCGCATCATCTGCCTGGATGAATTCTATGTGGAAGACATCAGTGACGCCATGATTCTGTATCGACTACTGGAAGCATTATTTGCGCAGGGCATCACCATGGTATTCACCTCCAACCTGACACCGGAAGAACTGTATAAAAATGGTTTACAGCGCGAACGATTTCTGCCGGCCATTGAACTCATTCAAAACAATACAACCGTGCTTCATCTGGATGGGGATACCGATCACCGTCTGCGCAAACTCACCCATGCCGACACCTATTTCACCCCCATTAATGACGCCAGTGAACGTGCCATGGAACAACGCTTTATCGGACTCGCCCCCAGCGCAGGAATGGCGGACATGCCGCTTAATATCAATTATCGGAAAATATTCAGTTTGCGGTGCTCGGGCGATGTCGTCTGGTTTAACTTTTTTCAGCTCTGCCAGGGACCACGCTCCAGCGCCGACTACATAGAACTTGCGCAACGCTTTCATACCGTACTGATATCCGGCGTTCCAGTAATGGGGGAAGATCAGGAAGACCTCGCGCATCGCTTTATTGATCTGGTGGATGAATTTTATGATCGCAAGGTTAAGTTGATTTTGAGCGCCGAAGCCAAGCTCATCAGATTATACAATGGGCGCCGACTTGTGCCGCAATTTCGACGCACCATTAGTCGGTTGATGGAGATGCACAGTGAGGAATATTTGGCGATGCCATATCGGCCATAATTTTTGATTGGCGGAAGTTCCGCATACAACTTAAATCCAGAAACCCGTATCTTTCGCAAGAAATTCCTCATAGGGAAGATAATGGGAACCGTCACAGGAAAAGGTAAGACTCACCATGCCATTGAAAATATTAATCGAGCAGGAACGCAGGTAAAGAGTCTCATCCATAAAACGTAGTTTGCTAATCAGTTCCAGTATAGGTCTTATTTTTTCAGACGGGATAAGCGCATCTTCCGGATAGGACAGTTGAGGATAAGCCAAACAGGTATTGGGATCTGTTAAGGCATCAATATCCAACAATCGATAACGGTAGGGATCATCAATTGTCCAGATGGTGGATCGATTGCTGGAGAAATGCAGCAACATCTGAAAAACACCGTTATTAGTGATTAACTCATCCAGTATCCCAATCACCTCACCAATTTGGCGATCGATCTGACTATCTTCCCTTTGCTGCTCAAATACTGATTTCCGGATTGCCGGATCACCCTTCATCTGACGCCAGTGTTTTGGTTCCTCATAATGTTCACTGGTTAAGGGAAGATCACGCAGATCAAAATCGGCACCCAGAAACCCCAACATATTTTTATGTTCATCGCGTACGATTTGGATAGCCGTTAGTGAGGGTCGTTTGGCACGCAGACTGATATAAGCCTCGGACAAAAGAAAATCAGAACTGGGCACGACCTCATTGAGATAAGGACGCTGAGAACGGTCACGACCAAAGTCTTTTTCGATAATACCTTCGTGGCCGATATTGTCGCTAATCTGGAGTCCTGCACTATCAAGCACGTAAAGGAATTTACAGTTTGGAACAGACTCAAGCCTGTCCAGCAGGATTGCATCCAGCTTTTCCCTGTCACCCCAGGCAACACTGCAAGCATCAGCCACTACACGTAGCGGGTCTTTTAATCGGGAAATGAGATTAACCCGTTGTTTGGCGATGCTCTGTTTTAATGTGCTTTCTTGCATGCTTTATGGTGCACCATAAATATTACAAATTCATTACCTAACTGGGGATATTTGATTGGGATTTATATGGATTTGTTGAGGTTCCGTAGCCCTACCAAATTTCTGTAAAAAGTTCCGTAGCCAAGCCAGTTCGATGGATTTCTTATTTCCTGGCGGAAGGCTACGTGTTCATTTCTTTTGAGTGGCCAAAAGAAACGGAACCAAAGAAAAGGCCACCCTATATTGCATTCCTGCGGAATACCCTGCGCTCCTCATCCTTTACGGGGCCTTTCGACGGGCCATCCATGTCCCGCGAAAGACGCGCGGCGTCCTTGCCGCGCCCCTACGGGCTATTCCGCAAAGGACTCCGATGCTCGGTGCAATATTAAAGGGATTTTAAAGTCAAAATCATAATCTAAAAAAACCGGAATCTGCAGATTCCGGTTTTAGGGTTTTAGTGTCGGTTTTGATTTTAGTTTTTGACTTACCTCTCCCGTTATCCTTCGCTGAGCACCGCAGGGATTTTGCGATTAAGCGGGCGTTTGTTTGAGCGAAGCGAGTTTACGCCCGCGCGCAAAATAACGAGGAGCGCAAGGAACCGCGCAAAGCGCGGCGAGGGATTCGGGTGCCCTTTCTTTTGGTTCGGTTTTCTTTTGGCCACTCAAAAGAAATGAACACGTAGCCTTCCGCCAGGAAATAAGAAATCCATCGATCTGGCTTGGCTACGGAACTTTTTACAGAAATT
>JAUWLO010000197.1 GCA_030613605.1 Gammaproteobacteria bacterium
GGTGGCGGGTGATGCTCATGTGGGCAAAAAATTTGAAACGGTACGTCGCGAAGTGTTGTCTCAAAAGCGGGCGTCGGTGGAATTACGAAAAGATATCGCTGATATGCGCGAGAAGATGCGCGAATCGCTGGATAAAAGCAGAGAAGGTGAGTTCGACCTTAAGCACGGTGTAGGAGGTATCGCCGATATTGAATTTATGGTTCAATGCGGCGTTTTGAGCTGGGCCTGTGATACGCTGGCACTGACTGATTTTACAGACAATATTCGTTTATTGGCGGGGTTTGCCCAAAACGGCAAGATGCCGGAAAATGATGTGGTTTTATTGAGTGATGCCTATCGCACTTTTCGTGCCGAAGTTCATCGTCTGACCCTGCAGGAGCGGTCAGCGATTGTGTCTGATGAAAGGTATGCAAAAGAGCGCGCCAATGTGAAACGACTCTGGCGGGAGATGTTTGGGTCAGACAGCAACGGTTAAAATAGAAGCAAGTTGATAGAAATAAGTGTACATAAGCATTAATTATTACTTTGATTAGGAGAGAGCAGTATGTCGATGGATGATCGCGATGGCGTCATCTGGTTAGATGGTGAAATGGTACCCTGGCGCGAGGCCAAGGTGCATGTGCTCACGCATACCCTGCATTACGGGATGGGTGTGTTCGAGGGCGTACGTGCCTATAAAACAGATAAAGGTGCGGCTATTTTTCGCCTGCAGGATCACACCGATCGCCTGTTCCGCTCGGCCAAAATTCTGGGCATGAAAATGCCATTCGATAAAGACACTATCAACGAGGCCCAGTTGGCTTCCGTACGCGAAAACAATCTTGATAGCGCCTACATCAGGCCCATGTGTTTTTATGGTTCGGAAGGCATGGGTCTGCGCGCGGACAACCTCAACACACACGTGATGGTGGCTGCCTGGGAGTGGGGTTCCTATCTTGGTGTCGATGGCATGGAGAAGGGTATTCGTATAAAAACCTCTTCGTTTACTCGTCACCATGTCAACGTCACTATGTGCAAGGCCAAGTCCAATGGTAACTACATCAATTCCATGATGGCACTACAGGAAGCATTGATTGATGGTTACGATGAAGCGTTGTTGCTGGATGTGGACGGTTTTGTAGCAGAAGGCAGTGGTGAAAATATTTTCATCGTTCGTGATGGTGTGATCTATACGCCAGAGCTGACTTCGGCTCTGGAAGGCATTACTCGCGATACTATTCTGGCGCTAGCAGACGAGTTGGGACTGGATGTGATCGAGAAACGTATTACGCGTGACGAAGTGTATGTGGCCGATGAAGCCTTCTTTACCGGTACAGCCGCAGAAGTCACGCCAATTCGTGAACTGGATAATCGATCCATAGGCAATGGCGGGCGTGGCCCCATTACCGAGAAACTGCAAACATTGTATTTCGATGTTGTGCATGGGCGTCATGAAGGTTATCTGGACTGGTTGGCACCTGTAGCTCCGTAATTTATGGATAAAAAATTTAAGGAAATAGTAGGTAAATAGAATGAGTCAAACTAACGCAAATAACAGCGCCAATACTGATGCAAATAACCGCGCGGCAATTGAGCCCAATGCTGAAAATCATTATGAGGTTACCGAAGCAGATTTGCCGCTGCACTGTCCCATGGACGGGATGAGTCTGTGGAACTCGCACCCGAAGGTTTATTTGTCGCTGGATGAATCTGGCAAAGCGAAGTGCCCATATTGCGGCGCGGACTATTCATTCTCTTCATCCTCTTCATTAAAAGAAGAAGGTTCCTGACCGTTAATTTTTATTAACTCCGATCAGAATAACCAATCAAAATAGAAAGTATCGTATGACAAATGGTTTACAAATTAATGTGCAGGCTGATATTGCTGCACACCGGCAGGCGATAGATAAAGTTGCTGAACTGGAAAGTCGCTTGCAGGAAATAGTTGGCCTGGTGGCGCTGACTTTTTCACGCGGCAATCAGGTTTTTGTCTGTGGTAATGGTGGTTCAGCTTCCGACGCCCAGCATTTTGCGGCTGAATTAACGGGTCGTTATCAAATGGACCGCCCCGGCTATCCTGCCATTGCGCTAACGACTGACAGTTCAGCATTAACTTCAATTGGTAATGATTACGGTTTTGAGGAGGTTTTTGCACGGCAACTGCAAGCTTTGTCCCGTGATGGAGATTTGCTTATAGGAATTAGCACATCCGGAAACTCTGCAAACGTTATCCGGGCAGTGGAATATGCGAAAGCAAATAATATTCACAGCGTGGTTTTGCTAGGCAGAGATGGGGGCAAGCTGATTGGTCTGGCAGATACAGACCTGACCATTAATGTTGATTCCACGGCACGAATTCAGGAGGCCCACATTCTTATGTTGCACATTATCTGCGAGGCTTTCGAGCAGGAATGATGTCCCGTATGCCAAATATCATTTTTTCCAAATGAAGATATTTTGCATAAATATTATTTAAAGATTTTGTTCGGTAAAGCTAGTGCCATGAATTATGATAGATTGAATCTGCATGTAGAGAAAGCAGCATTCATGCTGGTAGCAATTAGTTTGACGGTTTATATTTCAGGATACCACCTCGCCAAACCATTATTGTTTCTGTACGTCTTTTTGGCATCATTTCTGTTTATTTCAAAACCAAGATATTACTTTTCCGTTTTTTCCTGGGTTGATATTGCCTGGCTATCAACCCTTTCGTTATACCCTCTCAGTTACTATATTGCATTTATTGTCCATGAGAGACCGCTGGACTTGTCTCGCGGTAATGAGGTTGCCATTGATTCGCTTATTGGGGTTTCGTTATATTTGATTCTCCGTAAGACAGATTATTTTACTCTTGAAAAAGTATGTAGGTATACCGCTGTTAGTCTTGCTGTTGCGGGATCAGTTGTGGTGTGGCAATGGGTTGCCAATGATTTCCAGGGTCGCTGGACTACAGGTACCAATTTAATTTTAATTTTTGCATGTGTTGCTTCTGCGGCAACCATGATGACCTTCTGGTATTTGACTCATGGCAAAGAAAATATGTGGGTTCGAGCGGCAGTTTTTTATGCGGGAGCTATTGGTTTGGTGTCTGTTGTGGCGGCCGGTGCGAGAGGGGCATGGGTGGCAATTATGGTTTTATTTTGTTTGTATATGGTTTATGGGATATTGAAAAAGAGGTTGGTGTTGTTGGTCATTCCGGCAGTGGTTGCTGTGGCAACCTCGATGTGGGTGATGCAGGAAAATGTGGGCAATCAAAGGATTGGCGGAACAGTTGCCGGCATTGTGAAGTTTATTGAGACTAATGAAGTTTCGGATGGAAGCATGAAACTTCGTGTTGGAATGTGGCATGCGGCAATCGAGGGGATAAAAGATCATCCGATATTAGGCGTTGGCAATGGTGCGCTGAAGGAAGTCTTTTCCGAAAAAAAGCTTAAGGATGCGGGGCTGTATAACTTTGACCATGTCCACAATGATGTCCTACAAGCGTGGTCAGCACTTGGCATTCTGGGCTTAATCTCAATTTTTGCTCTGATGGCAATTCCTATTTGGACGGCCGTGTCGCATAAATCACCTGCAACACCTTATCTTATTATAATCGCTGTAGTGTTTGGAGTTAACGGTCTGATAGATGTTCCCTTCTTGAAAACATACAGTCTTAAATATTATGTGATGACTGTCGGTTTGCTTTTGATTATCCATCAAAAAAATACGATTAGATCAGATTAGAAAATATTTGATCCAATGTTTGTACTGCCTTAGGTAACCAGGGGATAGTTTAAAAACCTTATCAAGTAGCAGTTTTGCATCCTGTTTTTGATTGTCTTTTAATAAATATTTAACAAGGCTTATATATTGGCGCCTTAATTTTTTAAATCCGACAATGGGTTCAAGCGTGGCTATTTTGTATCTCAAAACACTGATGATACGGTCACGGTTGTGGCCAGACATTGAAATACCATCTTCCAGGTATTCTGATATTTTTCCAGTG
>JAUWLO010000162.1 GCA_030613605.1 Gammaproteobacteria bacterium
TAACGGGTGTCCCGCTATGATTTCTCATGTAAGAACGTATCGCAATTCATCCCTGTTGCCTGTGATAACTGTCACAAGTATAGACGTTTCAGGTGGGAAAATGTTCGTTCTGGTTTCTTAAAAAGTGAAAAATATTGTAAATATGGGATGTGTTGGCTACCGCCCATTTTCCTGAGTGGCGAGAATGCGTTGGTAACTGTCATAGCGCTCATGAGAAATGTTACCGGTATCAACGGCTTCGCGTATGGCGCAGTCTGGCTCGACCTTATGGCGACAGTCGCTGAACTTGCATTGCCCCAGGTAGGGGCGAAATTCGATAAATCCATGGGTAAGCTGATTTTTACTCACGTGTCCTAATCGAAACGAACGCACTCCCGGGGAATCAATCAATTCACCCCCGGCAGGGAAATGGTAGAGCCGGGTGGCGGTGGTGGTATGGCGTCCCAGACCACTGGATTCGGATAATGCTCCCACTCGCAGTTCTTCTTCAGGTAACAACTCCTGTATTAGCGAGCTTTTACCCACGCCAGACTGGCCAACCAGAATGCTGGTTTTGCCCTGCAGGTATTTTACCAGGTCATTCAGGCCGCGGGATGTCTTGCAGCTGGCGTAAATGACGGTATAGCCGATGTCCTGGTAGGGTTTGAGCCGATCTTTAATCTTCTTTAACGAGTCTTTTTCCAGCAGGTCAATTTTGTTGAATACCAGTACGGGCTGGATGCCTGTCATTTCGGCCGCCACCAGGTAGCCATTGATAAGGTCTAAATCAAGTGCGGGCGGGGGAGCAGCAACAACGAGTATCTGGTTGATGTTGGCTGCCACGGGTTTGATCTGGTTGTCTGCATCAGGGCGTTCCAGCAGGGTTTGCCGGGGTTCTACTGCGACCACGACGCCGGTCTGGTTGATACCGGCCTGCCAAACTACGCAGTCACCACAGACTGGCGATGGTAAATTTCGGCGTAATAAACATCGATAAATGTTGTGTTCGGCATCTTCGATATCCACCTGTGCGCCATAACGGGTGATAACCCGCCCCGGTTGCTCTGGGCCAAGTTCGCTACCTTCGAGGTTGTTCTCAATATTGGAAACTTTTTTTTCTGACCGGGCC
Organism: Gammaproteobacteria bacterium; assembly: GCA_030613605.1. Classification (GTDB taxonomy): domain Bacteria; phylum Pseudomonadota; class Gammaproteobacteria; order SZUA-152; family SZUA-152; genus SZUA-152. The sequence goes on from JAUWLO010000162.1 coordinate 1,109, forward strand.
AGGCGTTCAGCCTGAATTTTTTCAGCACGCCATGCCTGGCGTCGCGTTAGTTTACGTTTGACCATTGATGGAAGCAGGGTGAGGTGATCGAGTGTGAAAATGGATAAAGGTGAAAGCCATACCCTGATGGTTAGCTTTGCGCAATGCTGGTATCAGCACTGGTATTATTACTTGCGGGTACTTTTGTAGGTATTAGGGCATCGATTTTCGCAGCGCAAATAAAATCATTCTCGGAAAGACCGCCGATGGCATGGGTGCGGTAGTGAATTTCGCAACGGTTGTAACCTACCACCAGGTCAGGGTGATGATCTTCCCGATGGGCGACTTCGGCAATTGCGTTCACAAAATCCATAGTTTGGTGGAAATCTTTAAAACGAAAGGTTTGATGGATTTCGCTGGCGTCGAGACTGAGCTCCCAGCCGGTCAGTTTTTCCAGGAGTGCAGTGGCTTCATCCCGACTCAGGGCCTGTACTCCGCCTTCGCAAGGCACGCAGCTTTTTTGGGTTAAATTTGCCATGGGTTTATTTCTTGAATTTATAGAATTCGGTATTGAGGTAAGTCACCACGTCGTCCAGCTCGTCAAATGAAAAACCTGCATTGGAGGCCGCGTCACAAAATTCTACCCGTGCATGCAGGTCTTCAAAGGTATGGATGATGCGATTTTTCCGTGTGTACTGGCGGGTATCGTGGCAGCCAAAACATTTGGCATCATGCAGCTTCTTGCCGTTTGCGGCGCCTGTTTTTGCATTAGTGTTGTCCGCAGCCAGTATTGGAGATGCCGCAAAAGCAAGAAAGACTAGCAGGCTAATTGTAAGGCCATGTTTGATTATATTTCTGGTCAGGTCAGTGAAGTGATTCATGTTGGCTTATCCGCAAAGTTGTGTTTGATGATCTTGGTTTTCGGCAATGATTAATTTTCCTGGATCCCAGGTATTCAAAAGTCGGCCTTTAAAGCCAGAGTATAGCCCTAATTTGAGGCTGCGATCTCCATGAATTTTAAGAGATTCCAATATTCATGGCCAGCTCTGGTAGACTAGCTAACATTATTCAATTACGCACATTATGTGTGTGAGATCCCACTTTAGTGAGAAGCGACCATGAGCCAGGAAATGGACCAGAGCAAATCCCAAAAAGACAAAAACCTGATCTGGATAGATCTGGAAATGACCGGACTGGACACCCAGCAGGATAAAATTATCGAAATAGCCACCATCGTTACCGATAGTGACTTAAATATTCTGGCGGAAGGCCCGATGCTGGCAATTCATCAAAGTGATGAAATTATGGGTGGCATGGATGAGTGGAACACTAAACAGCATGGTGGCTCAGGCCTTACCAAACGTGTCGCAGAAAGCTCAATGAATGAAGCCGAGGCAGAGAAGCAGACCATTGCTTTTCTGGAGCAGTACGTTAGCAAGGGTAAGTCTCCGATGTGCGGTAACAGTATTTGTCAGGATCGACGTTTTCTTGCCCGTTGCATGCCTGAGCTGGAAGCCTTTTTTCATTATCGCAATCTTGATGTCAGCAGTCTGAAAGAACTTGCAGTGCGTTGGTCACCTAAAATCACCAAAGGCTTTGTTAAAAACTCCAGTCACCTGGCACTGGATGACACCAGAGATTCCATAAACGAACTGATCTACTATCGCGAACACTTTATTAAGTTACCCGAGGCCGAAAGTTAAAAAATATTACTCAAACTGTGCGCGTGTGCACTTGACAGAATAGTTATCCAGGACCAGACTTCGCGTATGAATTTTTCCACCCAAAAACATTTTACTAATGCACCGCATGCGGCCATTTGGCTGCCTGTGCAGATGCGTGCGTGCGCGGTCAAACTGCAAGCGGCCTGGAGGAATTTTAACGAAGTAAGTTAAATTAATTACACTAAATTTCAAAAGGCCGCAGAGATTAATATATCTGCGGCCTTTTTTTTGGCTACGACTGCAGGGGCAAGGATTGTTCCGGACAATCCCTTTGCATTTCCGCCATCCTTGGCGGTCATGCAGGAGATAGAGCGAAGCAGGAAGCCAGAGCCGAGGGATGGCCTTATGTCGCGAGACGACTACAGGGATGGAGGAGGTAGAATCGCGTCGGGAACAGCGATCGAGGGCAGGACGCCCGTAGCGACTTGCGATGTGTATGTTAACGAGAGTTGTTAGGTAGTGATTTTTGTACGGCATAAATTAGAGAAAGGAGAACAATCATGTCGGTGCCGGCAGCGTTTCTGGGAGTCGTGTTGATCTGGTCAACAACCCCCCTGGCGATTCAGTGGAGCAGTGAAGGTTGGGGTTATTTGTTTGGTATTTCCGGACGAATGGTTCTGGGTGCGTTGGTGTGCGCCATATTGCTGCAAATACTGAAGCCAGGGCTGCCCTGGCATCGTGATGCACGTAGAACCTATGTTGCAGCAGGCGTTGCCATCTATGGTGCCATGCTCAGTGTCTATTGGGGCGCACAGTTTGTGCCTTCCGGTTTAATCGCTGTGTTGTATGGCTTAAATCCCTTGCTCACAGGGCTGATTGCTGCTGCCATCCTGGGCGAAAAGAGCTTCACTCCCGGTAAGTTGGTTGGTATGGCCATGGGATTTATAGGGCTGGCGAGTATTTTTGCATCTGACATAGTGTTGGAAGGTGATGCATGGATGGGGGTGATCGCGATTTTATTTTCAGTTGCCTTACACAGCTTGAGTGGCGTGTGAGTAAAACGCATCGGCAGTGGTTTGCCCGGGTTAACCGTGACCAGCGGTGGACTTTTTATGGTGACACCTTTGTTCTTGCTGACCTGGTTAATCTTTGACGGACATGTACCGGAACAAATTCCTGCGCAGGCAGGAATGGCCATGTTGTATCTTGGTGTGTTTGGCTCAGCACTGGGTTTTACGTTGTACTTTTTTTTGTTAAAAAAGCTGGAGGCGAATCGAGTATCGTTAATTACATTACTAACGCCGGTGCTCGCACTCATGATCGGGCAAACACTCAACGGTGAAATTATTTCCGTTGAGGTTTTGTTTGGGAGTAGTTTGATCGTTCTGGGGCTGGTGATGCACTTATGGGGTGATCGCCTTTTGGCACAATTTGTTGCAGTAAGGTTATGATGTGATGATGTTGGCCTATATGGCCAGCATCATCCGTTGCGAGCGAGTAAATATAGGTGCGCGATCGAATTCTGAATAGAGCAGTCGGTCGTGCAGTTTAAGCAATCAGTTGGTTATTCATGGTTATCATTGGAAATTGAACCTATCATGGTTAAACTTAACCAATAAACAGGCTTAGGCAGGAAGACTATGGATTTCGAATGGGCTGCTATCGCGCTAGGTGATGTTACCTGGATCACGTTAGCTTTTATTCTTGGATTACTTGCAAGATTAATCAACCTTCCTCCTCTGGTTGGCTTTCTGGCAGCCGGTTTCGTACTTAACTATCTGGGTATGACCAGCGGAGAGACATTACAGAAGCTTGCTGATCTGGGTATTACTCTGTTGTTGTTCACGGTTGGCCTGAAATTAAACCTGAAGGTGCTAATAAAACCACAGGTATGGTCTGTGGCTTCACTGCATATTTCTATCATTACAGCTCTCTTCGGGCTGGCTATCTATGGTCTGGCGTTGCTAAACGTACCGCTGTTTGCTGGGCTGGATATTAAATTATCGTTGATGCTTGCTTTTGTATTGAGTTTTTCCAGTA
>JAUWLO010000078.1 GCA_030613605.1 Gammaproteobacteria bacterium
TGTTGTGCTCGTTGCGACAACCTTGCAAAGCGACTTACCGCAATACACTTTCATGTTGACAGGTAATTTAGGCCTGTGCTAAAAATCACTCTAAGTAAATAGGGACAGCACGTGTACCTGCGAACTGTATTAAGGCAAGGGTCTAGATCAGGCAGCAGAGTAGTTGGAATTAATTTAACCTTTGAATCACGAGACCATAGGGGGTTTCACAATGAGACAGTTCGTGAAAGCGTCGCTTGCGACAATAGCACTAGGTGCAGCACTCGTATTTGCCGGTACCGCGACAGCAGGTATCGCATCTACAAAACATAACCTGGGATCAAGTGGCACTGGCCCTAACACCGTATCAGACACTGGCGAAATTTGTATTTTTTGTCATACGCCTCATGGTGGTGACACCGCCGCACCAGTTCCTCTATGGAATAAGGTGCTGACAACTGCGAATAACTTCCAGACATACGACGAGTTAGGAACATCCACACTGGATGCGGGTATTTTCGTGAACGTGGGTTCTGTTTCACTGGCCTGCCTGACTTGCCATGATGGAACCCGGGCACTTGATAATATCTTGAATGGCCCTGGCTCCGGGGATTTCGGGGCAGCCGGGGGGGGCGTTACTGGGCGTGCCTGGAACGGGACCTCTACTGATAATTCGTTAGACGCTGATGGCAGGTTTGTGGCCGGTGCTATCTTTAATCTCGGAAAAGATCTGACCAATGACCATCCGATCGGTGTGCAGTATGGCGGTGGTGGTATTACACTTGGCGGTGGTTCAACCAACGATGAGGACTTTGTGCAGCCCCAGCAAGTGGGAGGCTCTGCCCGCTGGTATGTTGATAACCGCATTACAGGTGCAGATGGTGACGGCTTCGATAAATGGGATTTCAAATTATACACTCGTGATTCCAGCGCCGAGACCTTTAACAATACCCCAACATCTTCTGCAAACGGTCTTGAACCCTTCGTGGAATGTGGTTCCTGTCATGATCCACACTTTGAAACAACGACTTTCCTGCGTATGCCAGGTACACCTGATGGTGCTACGGAGTCTAACTCGGGAAGCCAGGTTTGTTTGACTTGTCACACTAAGTAAAAACAAACGTAAAACAAAAGAAGTAAGCACAAAAAAAGGGGTCACTTGACCCCTTTTTTTTTGTGTTAAATCCAAATTTTGGCCTGTTTTTTTGATATTTTCCCCTGGTGATCTGGACCTGTCAGCACTCATTGCATATAAATTGCAATAAAAAGAGTGCTATCGAGTTTCTGTGCCGTTCCAAGAGGTTAGTTAAAGGTGGTTAGGTAATGAGTATGACAAGCTGGAAAAAGTTGCTAATGGCTATACTGCTAAGTTGGGTTTTTACGCCTGTTTTTGCCGCTGAGGGGATTGAGGGAAAAGCCCCGTCAAAGGGTAAGGCGGCGGCCTCATCAACAAAAACTGCGTCAAAGGTGGATAAGGCGCTGGATTATATTGCTATTGTGGGTGGTGAGCACATTGCTATGGGTCACTATATCGGTGCTTTGCGTAAGGGGGTTCGAGAGCGTTTTTATCATGGGAAAACGCCTGAGGGTGAAATGAAGAAGTACCGCAAGGAAGTTGCAGAACAGCTGGTGTCACGCTTGTTGTCCATTCAGGAAGCCAAACGCCGTGGCTTAAAACCCGATTCGGTCGAGGTAAAAAAAGCCGTTGAGGCCTTCGATGTAAAGTTTAAAAATGACCCGGATTGGCCAAAAGCGCGTGACAGGGTGCTCAAGCAGCTGAAGAAAAAACTAGAGAGGGACACTCTGGCCAAACGACTGGAGCAGCAGGTCCGTTCAATACCGGCACCTAAAGATGCCGAACTTCAGGATTATTACAATGGACACAAGAACCTGTTCACAACCCCGGAGAGGGTGCGGGTGTCATTAATCATGCTGAAGGTAGACCCCTCGTCAGGTGGTTCGGTGTGGCAGCAAGCAAGCGAGGAAGCCCGTGGCATTCTTGAGAGAATAAACAAGGGAGCAGATTTTGCTGATCTGGCCAGGATTCATTCAGGTGATAAATCTGCCCAGAATGGGGGTGACATGGGTTATGCTCATTCGGGCATGTTGGGTAAAGACGCGCAGAAGGTGTTAGACCTTATGGAACCAGGGGAAGTGTCATCACCGGTGGTTTTACTGGAAGGGGTCGCGATATTTCGTATGGAGGATCGCGTGAAACCCGTGTTGAATCCCCTGAAGTCAGTAAAAGAAAGAGCAGTTAAACTATACCAGCGTGATATGGGTGAGCAGGCCTGGAAAGCATTGGGCGTTCAATTACGGTCTCAAACAAAAATTGAATACAATGACGCGCCATGGCGATAGCATGCCAGCGTCCCTGTTAACACTGTTAATATAATAAAGTCATGTGATGACGGTCAGGCGATGGTTTTATAGTTAAGTTGCAGCGGTGTCTGGGTGTGGTGAGGCGGGTTGAGCGTGCCGAGGCGGCAGTAATGAGGTATTTTTAAATATGGGGGGAGGTGTGCAAAGTTTTTTTTGCGACTCTGGTTTATACCACAGTAGTTTTTGCACCAGCAGTTCCCGGGAAGTTGGGGTGTTGTATGGCCATGTTATTTAAGCTACCTGATCAGCGGGGAACTGCTTGCTCACGGATTTTTGTGGGTTGTGTGGCAGCATCCCTACTGGCTACTTCGGGTGGCGCGCATGCCCTGTTCGGGAAATACATGCCGTTGAGCCTGTCTGGTAATGTGGCCTACAATTACAGCTACTTTACTACAGGGGAGGCAGAGTCTGAAACGACTGCTTTGACAGGAACTATTAATGCGGTGGGTTATGTCTGGTATCCCTGGTTTGTGACGACTTCTGCGGCATTGACGCTAGGTGTTTCCAATACAGAAACGATTACCAGTAGTTCTGATACAACCTCATCTTCTGGCTCATTGGGCTTGAGTGTATTTCCCCATAGTCGATTCCCATTTTCATTGAACTATAGCCTCTCCGATAGTCGGATTGATTCATTTTCAGATGCTACCCGGACTTCAGGTGATTCCCACTATACGGTTAGTCGATTCACGTTGCGGCAACAGTATGAGGGGCGAGGAAGTCGACGGAGCATAGGGTCGAGGACCAGTCTTTGGTACTCCACAACAGATTTTGATTCACAAAGTACTCGGTCTGAGAGTGAATCAATGGGCTTTGACTATAAAATCAGGCTTGTGCCGCATAATTTCACCGTGTCAGCCAGCCGTTCTACCAGTAATGCTAGTGACTCCCCCTTGAAGCCGTTAACTGATGTTGCGAGCATTAGTCATACCTATACCCCTGATAGTGATTTGGGGATGACCAATCTCGCCACAACCGTAAAAATAGACGATGGAACAGGCACTAGCGAGAGCACAATTTCACAAATATCGAGCAATTTTTTTTGGCGCCCTGAACATCGCGCTGTGAATGTTAATGGTGGGGTTCGTGTTTCAGAAAGTGAAACGGTGTCTTCGGGAGGCAACACTGAGCAAAAAAGCCTGAATACGAATCTGGGGCTGAGTTATCGATTGACTCGTCGGATGAACATGGGGGCCAGTATGTCGTTGGGTAGTACGGACAATGGAAGCACTCAATCCCTTTCTACCTCTCAAACGGCCAGGATCAATTATAATTCTCGCCAAAGCCAAATCGTCGGGTTTGTTTACAATTGGCAGTTGGGTGTTAATGCCAGCAATTCAGATACGCGCACCGATAATGGAATCAGTGAAACCTCAACGTCTATTCAGACTACTGGGATGCAGTTAGGGCATAGGGTGAACAGGAGGTGGAGGCCGGGTAAGGGTTCTTCGGTCAGCCTGGATCTCTCACAGGCTGGCAGTGCGAGCAAAAGTACTGAAAATGATGAGTTATCGAGAGGGATCAGTCATGGCGCGGGCATGTCATGGAATCGTCGCAGTCGCTCTGGGGCAATGTATGGTAATTTGACAGTGTCTGATTCGAGGACTTATAGCCAGCAAGACTCGGAATTTCAGCATGTCAACGCCTCAATTTCACAGGATGTGATTATTAACCGCTTGAGTAATTTTGCAGGAACCGTTAGCTACACAGAGAGTCGGCAGAAAATCGTTTCTGATGTTCCTGGGGCGTCCAGTACAGGCCTTAGTCGTTTTGCCAACGCCAATTTTTCATATCGCCACGACAGGCCATTAGGCGTTTACAACATGAATTTTACCTCAAGGCTAACCGGCAGCAAGGTGCTTCATGGTTTTAACCCTGAAACGCTTTGGGACTGGGATAATCGCATCAGATATAGGCTGGGTTTACTGGATACCTCACTGAGTTTGCGTATAATCGAGAGTGCAGGTGGGCGGGCGTCTAAAACCCTGTATTTTAGGGCTACCCGCAGCTTTTAATATAGGGAATGTGGGGAATGTGGGGAATGTGGGGTAAGATGTACGTTTCATGTGTTGAAAAGCTAAAATAATATGATGCATTTTTTTACAATGAGCCAGATGAATGATCTGGTTTAGAATGATGGAGGGGGATCTATGTACAAGTCAGCGTTGATTGGCTTGCTGGGTATGATGGCTATGCTCACGCTGCCACAGGCCGCACAGGCGGAATACGCGGATGTGGTTATTAATAACTACGCGGATGCGGCTGGAATGCGTCCGGCAGTATTTCCGCACTGGTATCACCGTATTCGTTTCCGCTGCAAGGTTTGTCATGCGGATCTTGGATTTAAGTTCAAAGCAGGTGGCAACAAGATCACCATGGCCAAGATCATAGATGGCAAGTTCTGCGGTGCATGTCATAACGGTGAAATTTCATGGTCAGTTGAGAACTGCGGTATGTGTCATTCAGGTATCCCTGGAACACCGACACAAATCCATGGCAGTACTGTTCAGCGCCTGGTTGCTCCAACCTATAAATCGCTGGATAAAAAAGCCAAGTAAGCTGACAAGGGGGGGATAATAATGAAAATCAAACGCTTCTTCCTGGTAGCGGCCACTGCGTTGGCTTTACCGGTTGCTGGAATGAATGTTGGGGCTGCCGAGCAGCCAGTAAAAGCAGCTAAATCTGCGAAAGGAAAGGTTAGCGGGGCTAACGTTTTCAATCGGTTGCTGAAAAAAGATAAGCAACGCAACGCGCCGCCATCTGAAGACGGTATTCACGATGCCGCTAATGATGGTACTCACGTATTGCAGCCACCTATTATTGCCTACGACGGTTTGCCAACAACCGAGTTTGGTAACTACGTGGATTGGGTGAAGGCTCTGGACACAGGTCTGTTGAAACCACGTTATGATCGTTTTGACCCAGCTGTTGAGCCTCTGGTGATGGATCTGGATATTGTACGAGAAGTGAAGGCCTCGATGCCTGATGTGGTATTCCCGCATAAGCCGCATACCCAATGGTTGCACTGCTCAAACTGTCATCCAAAAATCTTTATACCGCAGAAAAATGCTAATGTGATCACTATGTCAGCTATTTTGCTGGGTACAAAGTGTGGCGTTTGTCATGGCAAGGTTTCGTTCCCGATCACGACCAAATCGTGCAAGGTCTGTCACTCCAAGCCTAAACCGGCAAACTGGAAGCCACCAAAGAGTGAGGCAAGCCTTAAAACCCCATGGCGCTAGCTACTAGTGATAGTGTAGCTGTGGAGTTGTAGGGTAAACCTGCTTAACGAGTAACATGCCAAACGCAGTGCAGGTCGAACGGTCTGTACTGCGTTTTGGGTTAAAGTCAGATGGTTTTATTGGGTGGAATGCATGGCCAGGTGAGCAATGGGTCGTAGCATGAATTAGTCTATTAGGGATGTTAAATGTCTAAATTGAATCTTGTATTAGCACTGCGGTTATTTGCTGTGGCCATTGCGCTGCTTTTGGCTTCCTGTGGTGGTCAACCGACAATCTCGGAAACGATGTCGGCAGATGAAGCTCCAGCTGTTAAGAAAACAGATGCTGACAAAGCAGCAATATCCCAGAAAGAACAGGAACCTCCCTCGATAGAATTAATTCCTCGTAAGGATATGGATGATCCAAAAATACCCATGGAGCCTCTTCCTGCCGATGAGCCCGCGGAAGAGTCTGAGAAACAACCGGAAATATCTGTGGAAACAGCGACTGGGGAGATGAAACAGGAACCAGCAGCAAAAGAAGTACTACCTTCCGTTGCAACACCAGCTGTAGAACCGACTCCAGCACCGGTAGAAAAACCAATAGTAGCACCTGCAAAAAAAGCCAAATCATCGCCTCCTGCATCAAGCCCGGCGCCAATCCAGATACCTGCTGATCCAAACACCTTTATTGTGACAGTGGGAGCAAAGGCGACACCACACCCATCTCTTGGCAAAGGCCATGTTATGGGGTTTCTAATTAATGGTGTATCAGGGAAGCAGCTGGTTTTTGAGCGAGGTCAAACTTATACGTTTGATATTCGCACAGACCCAAAACATGATGTTTATCTTTCGAAGAAGGAGATTGGCTGGGGAAGTACGCCGATAGCCGAGGGTGTGACGGGAGCTTACACTTACAAAGGAAAGATGGTGTTTACGCCATCTAAATCAACACCGAATAAGGTTTATTACGCTTGCCGAAATCACCCTAATATGGGGGCGTTAATCCAGATTATTAACCCTGGCGAAAAAGCGGCAACAGTTAAGCAGCAAGCAACATCGACCAGAGCTTCGACAACAAAGAAACAGTCGAAAATTACAGCCTCCCAGGTGAAGCAAAAACTGATGTTTGCCGAGATGATGTCTAAGTCCAAAGGCGCTAAGCGAGTGCTTGCCAGTCAGAACGATGAGGCAAAAGAGCTGTTAAAGAATGCAAAGTCACAGCTGTTAGAAGGCCGCGAGAAATCCCTGGTGGGGGCCTTGCCTGAAGCGCTTGCTCTTGCAAATGAATCATTGAATATGATGAGTGAAGCCAATCGATTGGTGCCGGGTGAAGAAGAAATGGCGCAGTTGGCCGAAAATTATAAATCGTTACTTGCCGAGATTGAAGGTTATCAAAAATCACATAAAGACAATGTGGCCCGTTTAGAAAAAATTAGTTCTGTTCCTGACGGTGCTCGTTACGACGAGGCGGGTGTTAATAAAAAATTATCAGAAGCCCAGTCTTTGGCAGACAGGAAAAACTATGTGCGTGCAAATGCTGTGTTGGGTAAAGTGCAGCAAATTATCACTATGGCGCTGCACAAAATGCTCGATTCTACCACTCTTGTGTATGACCTGAATTTCGCGACAGCAGCTGATGAGTATGAGTATGAACGGAAACGTTTTATTGGCTACGAAGAATTAATACCCATTGCAATTGAAGCCAAGAAGCCAGCCCCTGGTGCTATTAAGCTGATGGAAAGTTTTCATGAAAAGGCTCGTAAACGTCGTGATCAGGCAGTGGCCAAAGCGGCTGCTGGTGAGTATGGTGATGCAATAGCAATGTTGCAGCAGGCAACCAAAACTGTTCGGCGGGCTTTGCGAATGGTGGGGGTAATGCAGTAGCGCTGTGCAGTTATTCGTTGTGACATGCGGGCGAAGTGAGTTATATCGGCCTGGCCTGGATTCGTGAATTTATTTGTTATATTTAAAAAGTAGTCATATTAAAATGAAATTGAAATATTCATCCTTAAAGCAAATAGTTTATATAACGTTTGCACTGACGTTCTTCATTTATGCCAGTAATATTTTTGCCGAAGAAGGCGGCGGACATTATCAGTTGCATGGTGATGTGGTGCCAATCGCTGAAGACGGCATTCATGATCCTGAGAATGCAGCAGTTGCCACTTTACAGTCTCCCGCAGATGCGATGAAAGATTTTCCACGCGATAAGCGTGGTGTCATTAACTGGGTGGAAACTCTGGATAGTGGCCTGATTGCGCCGCGAACTGGAGTGACAGGTGCTGAAAAAATGCACTCGGTTGATTTCGATGTGATTTTTAAAAATACAGCGTCGATGCCGTATGTACGTTTCCCGCATTTGCCTCATACAAAATGGCTAACCTGTAAAAATTGTCATCCTGCGATATTTCTACCTCAGCGGGGTGGCAATTTCGTTACCATGGCTTCTATCATAGAAGGTGAATTTTGTGGTGTATGCCATGGCAAGGTCGCTTTCCCACCATTGGAGTGTAATCGATGTCACAGTGTTGCCCGCGACAACGTTGGACTTCGTTAACTTCGAAAGCGAAGAAGCTTTGTTTATTTTCCTTCCATGGTTTCTTCATGGTGGTTCTGGTTGGCTGTAGTGTGACTAAACTGGAAAAGTTTGCCACCGAAAAAGATTACAACAAAACAACTCCGCGCACATACCGGGACACCGGACTTTCTCAAAAGGTCGGGGACGAACTCCTTACGCCTGATTCCATCATCATGGGCGGCAGCCAGTCTTTGGGAGGCTATACCGGCCAGTTTCAACGGATGATGATCGGTAATGAAGATGAAATCAAACTGATAGAACCCGTTGCTGTTGGTGGTACAGAAGGCCTGCTTTATATCGTGGATGCAGGAGCCAGAACTGTTTACAAGTATGATTTGGCTATGAATGACATCGTGCCGGTAAAGGATATCGCGGTTCATTTTAAAGGCAATATGGGCCATATATACGTTGCGAAGGATCGCTCATTTTATATTGTTGATTCCGTCGGTAAGCAGGTATTGCATTTTAGTGAGCAGGGGATTCTGTTAACCACGTTCCAGGATTATGCCAACCTTTCTCGGCCTATAGACGTGTTGGTAGATGAAGAGAACGGTGATGTGTTGGTGGCTGACGGCTCGTTTAGCCATATTGTTGTTTTTAATGCATTAGGCAAAGCAGTG
>JAUWLO010000054.1 GCA_030613605.1 Gammaproteobacteria bacterium
AGCTCCGCTTGAGTGAACTCACGGTTAGCTCTAAAGGCATGTTGGCGCGACTGCCGTAAACATTGCAGATCTTCAGTGTCTAATATTTTGAGTGCGCTTGGGCAGTTTTTTTCAACCCTCCACCCAAATTGCTCTTCCATCATAAAACGGGCGAACAGTACGATATCGGGCTGGTATTCCGAAATGTAAGCATCAAAACTATCGCAATTTAGTTTAATACTTTGGCTTGAGATTCCCTCCTCCGCTAAATCAATCATATGATCTGTTGGTTGCGACGGAGTTGAAAATTCGACCCGCCAGTCCTGTTGTTTAAACAGACGTAAGATTGACATCATGTGGCCGCCTGCAGCCGATGAATTGGGCTCAGGCCAGACATAACCAATGACTAATATTTTTTTCATCTCGTAATAAAAGGGGGGGTTAGCTGGTGTCTGTCACTTATTATTCTATTATTTTTGATGCCTTATTTTATGTCCGCTCCTCTTCGTCACTTGGGATTTTTTCAGTGGTAACATCACCGCGGGTTGAGTGATACCAAACCGGATCTTCGTTACGGAGCGTATCACCGAATGCTGCTAATTCCATTTTTGTTAAGTGTTTAATAGCCCCCTCCGTTCCATCGGATAGTGTCAGATACACCGTGCCTGATTTCCTGGATGCTTCCCAATATAATGAATAGTCCTTAACCTTTTTCCACATCATCTTTCTCCGGTTCGGTTTTTTGGCTCTGCCATTTTGCGTAACATTCCAGGCCACAGAAGTTGAGAACGTAGCCCGATGCTTCATCACTCTTTGCCTCAGATATTGGAATTTCCTTCATGCAAATTTCGCATGCAACCATTTCTTTTGGCGACGATTTGTTGATTTCCGTCATAACACACCCCCATTAGTCTGCTGCTACCAAGGCGAATACGAAACTGTATTCAGCATCGTTTGCGCCAACACGAACACGGCCTCTATGTCCTTGAGCATAATCCAGTAAACCTGCTATTGATATGCTAATTATAGTTGATTTAGGAATGTGTCAAATTAATTGCCCTATGACTTGTTTTGCTCTCTATTCTTCTATGCACAACCGTTAAGCAAGCAAAACAGCGACAATACCGGTTATAAAGATCCCGTCAAAGGTGCCTGCGCCACCAATTGAGGCCAGGGGTGCACCAAGTTTATGGATGTCTTTCATTCGCATCAGGTCTGCACCAATAATGACACCCAGAGTGCCTGATATATATGCGAGAGGTGCACTGTATGCTGGATTTACCAGTATTGCGATAATGGCAGCACTTAATGGTGCAATAAAGATTGGAATTCCTATCCCACGCCCCTGTATAGGGCGGCTTGTGAGGTGACTAATGGCAGCCACAAAAGCGATACCTATTATGGCTTCTACTATATTGATCCCTATATTAGAAAAAAGATAAATAGAAAAAGAGAAAGGAATAAGACAACCACCAACATTAACCGCAATAACTGTTTTCCCTTCAAAGGCCAAATGTTGCTGACGTAATAATTCCCACATTTGTTTTGGTACAGGGTGCGTAGGCGCATCGGCCTTGACGGTGAAAATCGGTATATTAATTCCACTACCAATTAAAGAAGCAAGTAACAGGGTGAATGCTGTTGTAGGAGAAAGCCCTAGTTTATCGAAAGCAATTGTGAGAAGGCCAAGCTGGATAAATGCCAGCATAAAGCTTAGAGCAAATAAAAATAGTAATAGTTGAATTGTTGAAAAGCGCTTTTGCATCGTTAAATGAAAAATATAAAATAGGATAAGAGACAATATATGTTAATAATTAGAAACAAATATCCCTTATACGGTTTTTTTACTACACATTGTTGATGAATCTAAGTATTGGCGGCCAATATTTCTGTTTATAGTCGTCATGTAGGTTATTGTGATTTGCACCATCTATTTTCACAAACTCTTTTTTAACATTAGCCCGATCAAATATTTCTCTGCCCATTGAATAAGGGATAATACGATCACTTGTACCATGAATGACAAGAAGAGGAGATTTAATATTCTCTACTTTGGTAATGTTATTGAATGATCCTTCCGCCAATGATGCTACTGCCCCTAACCCTATTGCTTTTGCTAGATCACTGCCGCTGGTTAAGGGGGTGACTAATATGATTCCCCGTAACTGTTTATTTTGAGCGATATTTATAGCTACCGCTGTTCCAATTGAACGTCCAAATAATATGATATTTTCCTTAGAGAAACCCATGCGTTCGACCGCATGTTGGTAAATCGCTTCGCCGTCCAGGTATATCCCTTCTTCGCTTGGGTCTCCCTCACTTTTACCATACCCTCTATAACTTACACCTATTACACTAACACCAGTATTGTGGATCTGTAATAAACTAGGGATTCTATGGTATATATTTCCTGCATTACCATGGAAATAGATTAATAGCTTTTTTGATTCAGTTGATGGCAGAAAAAGAGATATTAATTCCACGTTGTCATCAGTATTAATGGTAATTTCCTGGATACCATTAGGCAGATTGTTTTCTGGAATAACATTTACATTGTCAGGGTAGAATGCAAACTCGTTAACAATTGGTTTACACCCAAGCATAGAAATCCCAATTAGGGCTGAAATAGTAAATGTCCACATTGCTTTCATGAAATTAATTATAGTAAAAAAGGACTGAGGTATTAGTGTTCTCAATTATTTCATAACCCCGGCTCGCATTAGGAAGGCAATCAGCTCATCGGCGTGTTCTTCAATCTTATCGACAGAATCATGATCCGCACCCTCTATCAACAACAGCTCTACTGAATTCTTATTGTACTGATCACGGTTGCACTGGTCGCGAATGGCCAACGCATCTGACATGGGTACGGTCTCATCGGCCGACCCGTGAACCAGCAGCACCGGGCACCTGACCAGACAGGTCGTATGCATTGGAGCAATGGCCTCATATCGGTGACCAATAACCCGCTCCACGTAACGCAGAACCCCTTTAACAAACAGCCTGGGAAATGGAAACCGTCCCAGATAGCGGCGCATCATCCATTCGGGATGGGCAAATGTCGCCAGACTGATCACCGCTGCAATATCATGCCGCCTGGAGGCCTCGAGCAGTACCGCCGCAGCGCCGACGGAATGGCCCAGCAACACAAGCTGATTGTTTTGGAGATTGGACTGATGCCTGACCCAGTCCATCGCCTCAGACGCATCTTCGGCAAATCGTGGCATCGAGGAAAAGTTATCGGCGTCACTGCGCCCA
Source organism: Gammaproteobacteria bacterium (assembly GCA_030613605.1). GTDB lineage: Bacteria > Pseudomonadota > Gammaproteobacteria > SZUA-152 > SZUA-152 > SZUA-152. The sequence goes on from JAUWLO010000054.1 coordinate 3,238, forward strand.
TGATTGCGTGCATCCAGCAATAGCACATTTAACCCGGCGTGGTGTAACGGCACTGCCAATGGCAACATCAACTCTGCATTCGAACCCCAGCCATGCAGGAGGATGATCGTGGGTGCAGAGATTTGTCTGGAAATAGTTGGGGAGGTACTTGCGGAAATGGTTGCGGAGGTTACTGTGGAACCAGGTGCCGGCAACCACCATGCGAAAAGCCGCTTGCCACGTCTGGTCGGTATATCAACGTCGCGATAGCTTATGCCAAAATCGGCAGGGCTACCCTGCTCGATGAGTCTTGGGGCACGAAATCCAATATGGATAGCCTGGCGAATAACAAAAAGCGCAGCCACTATTACCAATATTGAGATGAGGGTAGCACTCATAATATTGGTATTTTCCCGCAATGGGTCATGAGGTACAGCGGGAAATAATCGAATTAATCGGGTTCCCCTATTATTTCTTATAATGCGGCATGCTTCTGCGCCCGCAACACAACAAAAGAGCCTTCTCCATACCCCTGCTTTACCTCCGGCTCATAATTTTCATTAATATCACCAGGTAATATTGCTTGAACACATTCAATGTTACTGAACCCTTCTTTTTCTAATTTTTCCTGTATTTCCACAACTGAATGAAAATTGGCATTTTTATAGAACTTACTTTCGCTTTTCTTTTCTTCGTATTTTTTACCTAGTTTACTATCCTTATCTATCAAACCAACAATTATGAATCCTCTTGCTTTAAGAATTCTATACACCTCCCTAAACGCTATTTCTGGCGTATCGAGAAAACATACAGTTGTTACAAGAAGCGCATAATCATACAACCCATCTACAATAGGAAGAGATTCAGCTATACCTGCGACTGTATTGACACCACGACTAATTGCAATCATGCGCATTGCTTTCGATGGCTCAATACCCAACGATATCCCTAATGGCTGAGAAAATCTTCCAGTACCTGCTCCTATTTCTATTCCCTTCCCTTCTTTAGGTAGAAACTCCCTTATTGCTTTTAATTCCTGCTCATACTCTATTTCGTGATCTTCAAACCACTTATCATACTCTAGAGCATAATTATCAAAGGCTTCAGATTTGACCATGATTATTTAGTGACGCCTAACGTTTTGCTAAGAGTTAATATGGATCAGAGAACAATTGTTTCTAATATTAGCAAGTATTGCTCTCTGACCCGGTTTTTCTTAGTGCAAATGATTAAAGGGGTCTGACCCCTTTAATTATAAGAGTTAAATTGAACGACTTGTTAAGTGTATTACGCATTATATAAAGTAAGTACTTCACGTTAATGTATTCAGCGAGCAAGCTTCCAGCTAATACACCAATTGCTGATGCAACGATTAACGCAGCAGACGCAGCGAAGAAAACAGTGTATTTACTTACCTCTTTGTCTGTTGCAAACAGCATAGTAGCAAGTTGTGTTTTATCTCCAAGCTCAGCAATAAAAACTGCTACAAATATTGTAATGAATATTTTCCAGTCCATATGTGTATTCTTATTTAATATTACACATAATGTCACAAACAACCGGCGATCCGTAGTGGTGTTTGAATTGTGCAATCCGCTATCGCTACATTATTGCACAATTCAAACGCCGCGGAGGATTGTCCGAGATGATTGGTCTTGTTAGGCTTGATTATTGTCGGAACGATCATTCGGAAGTTCGCAAAAACCCTGAGGTGGCACATCTAGAGCACTGTTGAATTTGCTGGATAAATTTTGGAAAGCGATAAGCCCAGTTAACTCCACAATGCCATCTTCGTTAAAAAAGCCCTTTAATCGCTCTATCAATTCGTCAGTCACCTGTTGATCTGAATAAGTAACAGCTTCCGTGTATTCAAGAACCACCTTCTCTTTCTCATCGAATAGATCGCTTTCTTTCCACTGAGAAAGTTTCTCTACTTTTTCCATAGAGCCAGAGCGTTTGGCCAGAGTGGCAGAATTGATGTCAACGCAGAAACGACACCAATTGATTTGCGACACTCTTACCGTAACCAATGAACGCAAAACGGGACTCAACGGAGAGCTTTTTCTGTCCAGCACGCCATAAAGCACAGCCACTGCTCCGAACAACTTGGGAACTCTTGCCCAAAGTAAGCCAGGCTGAAGGATTGCTCCATATTTTCTTTTCTGATTCCAAAAGAAAGGCCGTAGAATCCAGGGGTACTCTCTTAATTTCTTTACCGGAACTCTCATATTTTTCCTTCAAGAGCCTAACAGTAGATTATGCGGCTGGCTCCAATATTGTAATATGCGGCCACTGATTATAATTTGATCAATTAAATTGTGTTTTGATGTTAATTTCAATGCCCAATCGGACTGACCAAACCCCTATCCTCTCACACTCAACCCATATTTTATGTAGGTTAATTCCTACAAAAGTTCAATATATCCACCTATTGCTTACTCGTCAGGGCTCTTCTGATACCGGCTCCGCCCCCGTACAATATGCCCATGGGAATGGGAAGATACAGACCACCACAAAAACCGGGCTCCAAGTACATTACGCCTGAGGGTTTTGATCGTTTGCAGGACGAGCTGGACTTTTTGTGGCGTGTTGAGCGGCCTAAGATCACCAAGAGTGTTCAGGAAGCGGCTGCCCAGGGGGATCGGTCTGAAAATGCGGACTATATTTACGGAAAACGGCGGCTGCGTGAGATCGATAGCCGGGTTCGGTTCCTGCGGGGTCGTCTGGACAGAATGACTATTGCAGGTTCCGAGCCTGCCGACCCCAAACGGATATACTTTGGAGCCTGGGTTGCGCTAGAAGATGAAGATGGCGAGATTAAACGCTATCGAATTGTTGGGCCGGACGAAATTGACCCGAAACTGGGGTACATCAGCATGGATTCACCGGTCGCCAAACTTTTGATGAAAAAGACGGTAGATGATGAGATTGTGGTGGTTACGCCCAAAGGTGAGGCCGAGTTGCTCATAAAAGCGGTGCAATATGAGCCTTTTAAGTAAGGCTAATTTAAAGAAAAGCTGGATCCCGGCTTTCGCCGGAATGACAGGCGGATAGAATACTATGAGTATATTGATTAAATAACCTATGCAATCAATTGAAATTAATGGAGTTATACTAGCCGGTGGCCAGGGAAAACGCATGGGAAACCAGGATAAAGGCCTCGTCATGCTGGCAAATCGCCCTCTTATCGCCCATGTGATCAGCGCGTTTTCACCCCAGGTGGACTCAATATCTATTAGTGCCAACCAGAATATCAGTGATTATCAGAATTTCGGCTATGAGGTGTTTGAAGACTCCAGAGGTGGCTATGATGGATTTGCGGGTCCCCTGGCCGGTCTTCTTGTGGGTATGCGGGGTGCTTTGCTTGAGGCTAATAAAGAGCCTAAAGGCAGTGAAGCACTGATGGTTGTGCCCTGTGATGCACCCCTGTTACCGAAAGATCTGGTTTCGAGATTAGTGGAAGCGGCTGGTGATTCGAAACCACTGGCGGTAATCCCCCATGATGGAACCCGGTTGCAGCCACTATTTGGACTTTACTCATTGGAGGCGCTGCCCTTGCTTGAGGAATTTTTGAAATCAGGGCAACGTAAGGTGGGTATTTGGGTGGAATCGCTTTCGCCGCAGGTGGTGGATTTTTCTGACCAGCCTGATGCATTTTTGAACATTAATTCCCCAGAAGAGCTGGTTGAGGCGGAGAAAAGGATTCGAGGTTAAACACCACCTCGTCACACCGGCGAAGGCCGGTGTCCATATTTCAACCACTGGATTGCTCGGTAACTGCTCCTGGCGTTACTCTACCTCCTGCATCCATGCAGTCGGGCACATGCTGGAATGACGGATAAATTAGAAAATAAACCACTAGACACCGGCCTTCGCCGGTGTGACGAACAACAATTAATAAATAAACGGATATGACGAACTAAGCGAACAACGATATGAATAAACTTAAAGGCTGTGACGATTTAGCCCCCAATATGCTGCTGGTGGATCAGGCGAAACAAAAAATCCTCGATTCCGTTAGCGCTGTGAAAGAGACGGAAGAAGTTGCGATACGCGATGCACTTTCTCGCGTTCTGGCAGAGGACGTTCAGTCCACCATTAATGTGCCCTCCCACACCAACTCCGCAATGGATGGTTATGCGCTTGCGGGCGCTGATCTGCCTTCCGAAGGCTCTTTAACGTTATCTGTTGTCGGTACCGTATTTGCGGGTGCTCCTCTTTCCCTAACGGTTAATAGCGGTGAATGTGTTCGTATTATGACGGGCGGTAAAATCCCCGAAGGTACAGACACGGTCATCATGCAGGAACATGTGTCGCGCACTGATGACAACATTACGATTACTGCTGATCACAAGACCGGTCAGAATGTTCGACAAGCCGGTGAAGATCTGGCAACAGGCGACACGGTTTTCCATGTGGGCAAACAATTAATGCCCGCCGATATTGGCATGCTGGCTTCTATTGGCAAGCCGACAGTTAAAGTCTATCGGAAACTTAAGGTGGCCTTATTTTCAACCGGCGATGAGCTTTGTGCAGTGGGTGAGCCATTGGGTGATGGACAAATTTACGACAGTAATCGCTATACCCTTTACACCATGTTGAAACGCCTGAATGTCGAGATTATCGACATGGGAGTTATTCCCGATCAGCGGGACCTTATTGAGCAGGCTTTTCAGGAAGGCTCAAATCAGGCTGATGTGCTGGTGACTTCTGGTGGTGTTTCTGTGGGTGAAGCAGATTATGTGAAAGAAACCCTGGAAAATCTTGGCCAGGTAGGTTTCTGGAGAATCGCCATGAAGCCAGGCAAGCCCCTGGCCTTTGGCAAGATCAATAACTGTGATTTTTTCGGGCTGCCCGGCAATCCTGTTTCTGCGATGGTGACCTTTTATCAATTCGTACAACCGGCATTACAACAGATGATGGGGATGCCGCATGTTAAACCCCTACCGCTCAAAATGAAGTGCCTGTCTGATATTAAAAGAAGACCGGGTCGGCTGGAATATCAACGGGGTTTCATTTCAACCAATGAGGAAGGAGATGCGGTGGTTCAATCTACGGGGCATCAGGGATCAGGTATTCTGAGCTCGATGGGTAATGCGAATTGTTTTATTGTGTTGCCGCTGGAAAGCGAAGGTGTAAAGGCAGGTGAAATAGTTACCGTTCAACCTTTTTCCAGCTTGATCTAGCCGACTCCTATCTAACCAAGTGCGGCAGCACACAACGCAAGCAAACCACTCGGGAATAATCCTAACGCCAGGATAGCCAGTGCATTGGCTGATAACACCACTTTCATATCGGTGCTGGATTCGAGTGGTGAATTGTCTTCTGCTTTATCAAAGTACATGAGCTTGATAATGCGCAGGTAATAGAAGGCACCAATAATGGAAAAGACAACGGCGGTAACCGCAAGCCATGTCAGGTCTGCGCCGACCACTGCCTGTAATACCGATAACTTGGCGTAGAAGCCCAGTGTTGGTGGTACACCGGCCATGGAGAACATTAGAATCAGCATCATCAATGCAAACCACGGGCTGCGTGTGCTGAGACCTTTAAAGTCATCCAAATTGTCTGCTTCAAACCCTGCCCTGCTCAGCAATAAGATCATACCGAAGCCACCCATGCTCATTAGCGCATAGACAATGGCGTAGAACATTGCGGCGGAATAACCGGCCTGGGTTCCGGACAGAACACCTAATAATAAGAAACCAACATGGGAAATAGTGGAATACGCCAGCATCCGTTTGATATTGGTTTGTGCAATGGCAATGATGTTACCAACTGCCATCGACAGTATGGCCATGATAATAAGGATGTCCTGCCACTGGGCGTGCAAATCTCCCAGACCTTCAACTAGTAAACGCATGACCATGGCAAAGGCGGCGATTTTAGGCGCTGCACCAATGTACAAGGTTACTGCGGTAGGTGCGCCGTGATACACATCCGGCACCCACATATGGAACGGTACTGCGCCCAACTTGAATGCCATACCGACTATCACCAGCACCAGGCCAAGCCCTAATACGATTTTTTCGCTGCTGTCACTTAATCCGGCGACCTGTTGATGGACGGTGGTGATATCCAGTGTGCCGGTAACGCCATAGAGTAGCGACATGCCGTAAAGCAGCATACCGGAAGCCAGTGCTCCCAATACAAAGTACTTCATGGCGGCTTCCGAGGCGCTGACGGAATCTCGATGCAGTGCCACCATGGCATACATGCAGAGGGACAAAAGTTCGAGGCCAAGATAAATGGTCAGCATATTATGCGCAGAGATCAGCACCATCATGCCCAGTACGCCAAATAAACCCAGTGTGAAGAATTCGCCCTTAAACAGGTTTCTGGCTTCAAGATAAGATCTGGAGTAAACAAAAACGACGGCAGTGATCAGATAAACAAATACCTTTAATACATCGCCCATGCTGTCACTGACAAAACTGCCGCTGAATGTATAAACGGGCTCTGCGGTGTGCATGGTCACAGTAAGCGCAGCGGTAATGGCCAACGTTGCCAGGGAAAGTAAATAGGTGAATACCCGGGTTTTATCCGTTAAATACAGATCAACGATCAAAATAAAGCATGTTGCAGAAAGCAGGAATATCTCCGGCAATGCAGGCATGAAATCGGGTATTTGGAAATTAGCTGGTGCGATCATAGTTTTAGTTCAGTCGAATTTACAGTTTAGACATCGTTATTTGTTGTACCAGATGATCAACCGTTACGTGCATCACATCCAGCAAAGGTGCCGGGTAAATACCCAGCGCTAATATGGCTACCGCCAGAGTCCCAAGAATAAAGAACTCACGGCTATTGATATCCTTAAGGGCTCTAACATTGTCGTTGGCGATATCGCCAAAGATAACGCGCTTAACCAACCACAGTGTGTAGGCCGCGCCAAAGATCAACGTGGTGGCCGCAGCAAAGGCAAACCAGAAGTTAGCCTTGAATGAAGCAAGGATAACCAGGAACTCACCCACAAAACCGGACGTACCCGGTAAACCTGCGTTCGACATGGCAAACAACACCATAAACCCGGCAAAGACTGGCATGGTGTTAACTACGCCGCCGTAGTCGGCAATGTTTCTGCTGTGCATGCGGTCATACAGCACGCCGATGCAGAGGAACATGGCGCCGGAGATAAAGCCGTGGGAAATCATTTGTACCAGCGCACCTTCGATACCCATCGCAGCGCCCTGCACGCTGCCGGTGTTTTCGATGATGGAATATACGATGAAGAAACCCAGCGTGACAAAACCCATGTGTGAAATGGATGAGTAGGC